>NZ_JBVJCD010000002.1:0-201377 GCF_055588985.1 Streptomyces sp. NPDC041970 | reverse complement strand
CGTCCCCACCCCCCCCCCCCCCCCCCCCCCATCCCCCCCCCCCCCCCCCCCCCCCCCCCCCCCCCCCCCCCCCCCCCCCCCCCCCGAGCCCGCCGCCGGGCTCGGCATCTCCTTCGTCGGCTCCGGACGCCGCGGTCACGGCATTGAGGGGGCCGTTGCTCAGTACCCCGGAGCCCCCAGCGCGCGCAGCACGTGGTCCACGAGCGCGGCGATCGTCTCCTCGTCCTGGACCGGCCTGCGCAGGACGAGACGGTAGTAGAGGGGGCCGTACAGCAGCTCCACGGCCAGCCGCAGGTCCGCGCCGGGCGGGATCTGGCCCTGCTCCTGCGCGCCGCGCAGCCGGCCCACCGCCTCCTCCACGCGCGGGTCGACCAACTGCTCCTTCAGGGCCCGCGCCAGGACGTCGTCGTGGTGCAGCTCGGAGAGGATGCCCGCGTAGGCGGGGCCGAGCGGCGGTACGGAGAGCAGCTTCACCGCCGCCGTGACATGGGCGCGCAGGTCGGCGCCGATGTCGCCGGTGTCCCTGAACGGGGTCGCGTCGACCAGGGCGCCGGCGAACGCCTCCAGCAGCACGGCCCCCTTCGAGGGCCACCAGCGGTAGATCGTCTTCTTGCTGACCCCGGCTCGGGCGGCGATGGCCTCCACCGTGACGCTCCCGTACCCCCCTTCCGCACAGAGGTCGAGGGCGGCCCGGAGGATGGCGCGGTGTGATCGCTCGCTGCGGCGCAGGCTACTCGGCGATGTGATCATTCGGTGAGCATAGGGGTGATCCAGCCAATCAATTGTTGACAGTTCGTCGTCAAAGGCCGAAGAATACCGAGGCGGAAACGGAACGTACCGTGTCGTGTCGTTCCCCTTCTCCGCCCGTTCGTGCCGTTCGTGCCGCGACGAGCCGATCGGGGGACGGCTTGCCGGCCGACGGCGCGGGCGACCGGACGGCGCACCGATCCGGCCACCGGACCGCCGGTCCTCCGCTCCGGGCCGCACCGGCCCTCCTCCTCGTCCCGCCCCGCGACCGCAGCCGACCGCCCCGCCGCACGGGGTGCGCGGCGGGGCGGTCGGAACGTCCGGGGGCAGGTGGCGGCCCTAGCGGGCGGCGTCGGCGGCGCGGACCAGCGAGTCCTTCGTCACCGCTCCGACGTAGACCTTTCCGTCCTCCGTCAGGAGGCCGTTGACCAGGCGCGTCGTGAAGACCGTGCCCGAGCCGAACTTCCCGGTGACCTTGTCGCCGACCGCGTCGAGGAAGCCCTGCGCCTCGGCCGGGACGTCCGCCGAACCCGGCGCGGGGAGGCCGCCCATGCCGCCGGGGGCCTTGATCTCGGCGATCGCGGTCCAGCCCTCGCCGATGACGTTCACGCCCTCGAAGCCGTCCAGCGCGGACAGCTCCTCGGGGAGCGACTTCTGCGCCGCGCCGTGCTCGTCCCGGCCGGTCTCCAGCTCGTCGGCCTCGGTCACCTCGGCGCCCTTGGGCGGCGTGAAGGCGAACGTGGACGCGGCGGGCGCGGAGAAGTCGACCTTGGTGAACCCGGCGTCGACCACGGCCTTGCCGCCGCTCGCCGCGGACAGCGTGAACTTGAGCGGTACGCCGTTCTCGGCGTCCACCGCGATGCGGACCGAGCCGATCGTCGAGCCGGACTGCTTCGGCTTGATCAGGAGCTGGTACGCGTCCCGCCCCGCGACCCTGGACGTGCCGTCCACGGTGACCGAGGTGGTGTCGCCGGCCGCCGCGAGCACCTGCTCGGCGAACTCCTTGGGGGTGGCGGGGGCGCCCTCGCGGGCCTTCGGGCCCCCGTCCGCGCCGTCCCGGCCCTCGGGGGCCTCGGCGTGGTAGACCTCGTCGGACGCGCTGTCGTGCGCCCAGACCTCGCCCCGGTTGTGGACGACGGTGTACTCGGACGCCTCCCCGAGGAGGGTGAGCTTCTGCTTCTCCGGGCCGTCGACGGCGACGCGCAGGGTGTGCGTGCCGGACGTCAGCTCCGTCAGCTTCTCCTGCGGTGCGGCCGTGCCGCCGTCCTCGCCCTTGCCGCCGCCCGGCAGGAACGATCCCGCGAGGCTGTCGAGGGGCAGGCCGAGGTCGGTGCTGATCTTCACCGTGCCGGAGAGCCGCTCCTCGTCGGAGGAGGCGATCCTCTCGACGAGCTCCTGTGCGCTGATTCCGGGCAGGTCCGGGTCGCCGGAGCTGGCGAGCGCCGGGACGAGTCCGATGGTCGCGGCCGCCACCCCCGCGACCGCGACGGGGACGATGTAGCGGGCGGCCCTGCGGCGGCCCACGACCGTGCCCGCGGCTCCGCCGGTGGTCTCCGCGCTGTCGTTCGGTGCCATGTGTGCCCTACCTCCGTGGTCGGCGGCTTCCGTCCGGTTGCTCGCCCACTCCCTGCCGCCCTCCACCCGATGTGGTCAGGAGTGGTTGACATCCATCTGACCAAATCGGGCGGGCCGAAGCGTCAGCCCGCAGGATCAACTGCGCCTACTGCTGCGGTATGACAACCGTACGGGCCGGGTCGACCATCCCGTAAGGGTGCGGACCCGGCTCACCCCGCGCGCCGCCACCGCCCGCGCTCCAGCCCGTACGCGCCGGGGCGCGCGCGTGTCAGTCCTTGCGCCGCCAGGGTGCGTACGCGTCAGCCCGTACGCGCCGGGGCGCGCGCCGAACCCTCGTACGCCGTCGCCGCCCGCGCGCGTCAGCCCGCGCGGTGCACCACGGCGTCGCACAGCTCCGCCAGGGCGGACTTCGCGTACCCCTCGGGCAGCGGGGCGAGCGTGGCGCGCGCCTCCTGGGCGTAGCGGACGGTGTCCTGGCGGGCCTGCTCCAGTGCCGGGTGGGCGCGCAGCCGGCGCAGCGCCTCGGCGAGGCGGGCGTCGTCGCTCAGGTCGCCGTCGAGCAGGGCGACCAGCTCGCGGTCGTCGGAGCCGCCCCCGGCGGCGGCGCGGGCGCGCAGCCGCAGGACCGGGAGGGTGGGGATGCCCTCGCGCAGGTCGGTGCCGGGGGTCTTGCCGGACTCGTGGGAGTCGGAGGCGATGTCGAGGACGTCGTCGGCGAGCTGGAAGGCGATGCCGAGCCGTTCCCCGTACTGGGTGAGGATGTCCACGGTCCGCTCGTCGGCCCCGGACATCATCGCGCCGAACCGTCCCGAGACGGCGACCAGCGAACCGGTCTTGCCGCTGAGCACGTCCAGGTAGTGGTCGACCGGGTCGCGGCCGTCGCGCGGGCCCGCGGTCTCCAGGATCTGGCCGGTGACGAGCCGTTCGAACGCCTCGGCCTGGATGCGGACGGCCTCGGGGCCGAGGTCGGCCAGGATGTGGGAGGCGCGGGCGAAGAGGAAGTCGCCGGTCAGGACGGCGACCGAATTGCCCCAGCGGGTGTTGGCGCTGGGCACCCCGCGCCGGACGTCGGCCTCGTCCATCACGTCGTCGTGGTAGAGCGTGGCCAGGTGGGTCAGCTCGACGACGACGGCCGAGGGGACGATGCCCGGCGCGCCCGGATCGCCGAACTGTGACGCGAGCATGACCAACAGGGGGCGGAACCGCTTGCCCCCCGCGCGCACCAGGTGCTGCGCGGCTTCCGTGATGAAGGGCACGTCGCTCTTGGTGGCTTCGAGGAGCCCCGCTTCGACAGCGGCCAGGCCCGACTGGACGTCAGCCTCAAGAGCCTGGTCCCGCACGTGCAGTCCGAACGGCCCGAGGACGGTCACGAGGGCATCTCCTGTCTACTGACGATCACACGCGAGGTCGATGTGGCGGGTCTCGAATCGACTTCAGCGTATCCGGTCACCTATGGATCACCGTGGGCGGCTTCCCGCCACCGCCGGTATGTTCGAGATCAGCTCATACGACCGGAAGTCACCCGATTCATCCCACGCGACCGCCGGCCCCGGACCGGCCCGCCGACCGGGGGCGATCGCCCGCCCGCGACCCGCGCGCGCCCGGCGTGGACCGGTGTGCGCCGCCCCGCCGGAAGCCCGCCGGCCGCCCCGCCCCGCCGCCGTCCACCGAGGTGATCCATGCACATCAGGACCGCGTTCCCCTACGAGACGACCCGCGAGGACCTGTACGTCCCGCTGCCCGACGGCACCCGGCTCCACGCCCGGATCTGGCGGCCGCTGACCGACGAGCCGGTCCCCGCGCTGCTGGAGTGCCTGCCCCACCGGCTCGGGGACGGGACCGCGCCCCGCGACCGGCAGCGCCACCCCTGGTACGCGGGCCACGGCTACGCCTCCGTACGGGTCGACGCGCGCGGCCACGGCAACAGCGAGGGGGCGCCGGGCGACGCGTACGACGGGCGCGAGGCCGAGGACGGGGTCGCGCTCGTCCACTGGCTGGCCCAGCGGGAGTGGTGCTCCGGCCGGGTCGGGATGTTCGGGCTCGGGCGCGGCGGCCGCGCCGCGCTCCGGACCGCCGTGCTCGCCCCCGCACCGCTGCGGGCGGTCGTCGCCGTCTGCGCGTCCGACGACCGCGAGGACGCCGCCCACTACCTGGGCGGCTCCGTCCTCGCCGCGGACATGCACGCGCGGTCCGCCGCCCTCCTCGCCCTCGCCTGCCTCCCGCCCGACCCGGAGCAGGCCGGGGACGGCTGGAGGGACCGGTGGCTGGACCGGCTGGAGACCGTCGAACCCCTCGTCCACACCTGGCTCGCCCACCAGAGCCGCGCCGACCACGAGGGCGGCGGCGCGCACGAGGAGTACGGGGCGATCCGGGCCCACGTCCTCGCGGTCGGCGGCTGGCACGACCCGTACCGCGACAGCGTCCTGCGCCTGGTCGAACACCTCGACCCGCGGCGGGTGCGCGGGGTGATCGGCCCCTGGGCGCACCAGTACCCCGACCACGGGCGGCCGGGACCCGCCATCGGCTTCCTCCAGGAGACCCTGCGCTGGTGGGACCAGCACCTCAAGGACCGGGAGACCGGAGTGATGCTGGAGCCGCCGCTGCGCTCCTGGATCACCTCCTCGCACCCGCCCGCCGCCGGGTACGACACGCTGCCCGGCCGCTGGGTCGGGGACCCGGCCTGGCCCTCCGCGAACGTCGCCCCCGTGGCGTACGCCCTCCAGGGCGGCGCGCGGATCGTCGCCTCGCCGCAGCAGACCGGGCTGGACGCGGGCCGCTTCCGCCCGCTGGGCGACGACGCGGACCTGCCGCCGGACCAGCGCGACGAGGACGCGAAGTCGGTGGCGTTCGAATTCCCCGTCGAGGGCACGCCGCTGGAGATCCTCGGCCGCCCCCGCGTGCGGCTCCGCCTCCGGATGGACGTCCCGCGCGGCCAGGTCGTCGCCCGGCTCTGCGACGTCGCCCCCGACGGCTCCGCCACCCTGGTCACCCGCGGCGCCCTCAACCTGGCCGCCCGGCACGGCCGCGACCGCGCCGACGACTGGACGCCCGGCGGGACGGAGGACGTCGTCCTCGACCTCGACGGCATCGGGTACGCCTTCTCCCCCGGCCACCGCATCCGGCTGGCCGTCTCCTCCGCGTACTGGCCCTGGATCTGGCCCCAGACCGGCTCGGCGGGCTTCGTCCTCGACGCGGACGGCAGCCTCGTCGAGCTGCCGGTGCGCCGCCCCGCCGAGGACCCGGCGATCACGTTCGGCGAGCCCGAGCAGTCCGCCCCGCTCGGCGTCGTCCACCCGGTCACCCTGGACGAGCAGCGCCCCCGGCGCCTCGTCGTCCGCGACGTCGCCCGCGGCGAGTGGCGGCTGGAGGCCGACCCCGGCCACGGCGGCGCCCGCGTCCACCCGGACGGCCTGGAGCTCACCGAGGACGCCCTGGAGACGTACACCATCCAGCAGGACGACCCGCTCTCCGCGCGCGCCCGCTCCGACCGGTCGGTCCGGCTGCACCGGCCCGAGTCGGCCTGGGACGTGGAGATCACGGTCCGCTCCGAGATCACCGCCGGCGCCCACGCCTTCGCCACCAGCGACGAGGTGGTCTGCAAGGACGGCGGCGAGATCGTGTTCCACCGCACCTGGGAGAAGAGCATCCCGCGCACCGCGGGCTGAGCGGCGCACGCGCCTTCGGGCCGCCTTCGGAGGGGGGTTCCGCGCCCCTCCGAACTTTCCGGGCATTACGCCCAGTTGGGCGGGGAAAGGGCTCTGCCGCAGGCCATCGCCCCACGTAACGTGTCTCCCACGCGACCTGGAAAGCGAGGCAGCACCCCATGCCCGAGCAGAGCAGCCCGCTCGATCTGGCCGAGGACGACCCCTTCGGCCCGCACAACCTCCCCTACGGCGTGTTCTCCACCCCCGAGCGCCCCGGCGACCGCCGCGTCGGCGTCCGGATCGGCGGCCACGTCCTGGACGCCGGGGCCGCCGCCCACGCGCTGGGCTCCCCGTACGCGGGCCTCCTCGCCCAGCCCAGCCTGACCCCGCTCCTCGCGGCGGGCCGCACCGCCTGGCGGGACGTGCGCCGCGCGCTCACCGCCTGGCTCACGGTCCCCGGCCACCGCGCGGACGTCGAACCCCTCCTGCACCCGGTGGACGCGGTCACCCTGCACCTGCCGTACGAGGTCGCGGACTACGTCGACTTCTACGCCAGCGAGCACCACGCCACCAACGTGGGCCGGATCTTCCGCCCGGACGGCGACGCGCTCACCCCCAACTGGAAGCACCTGCCGATCGGCTACCACGGCCGCGCCGGGACCGTCGTCGTCTCGGGCACGGACGTGGTGCGCCCCAGCGGCCAGCGCAAGGCCCCCACCGACCCGGCCCCCGTCTTCGGCCCCTCGGTGAAGCTGGACATCGAGGCGGAGGTCGGCTTCGTCGTCGGCGTCCCCTCCGCCCACGGCGCGCCGGTCCCGCTCGGCGACTTCCGCGAGCACGTCTTCGGGCTCTGCCTCCTCAACGACTGGTCCGCACGCGACCTCCAGGCCTGGGAGTACGTGCCGCTCGGCCCGTTCCTCGGCAAGTCCTTCGCCACCTCCGTCTCCGCCTGGGTCACCCCGCTGGAGGCCCTGGACGCGGCCCGCACCGCGCCGCCCGCGCGGGACGTGCCCCTCCTCCCCTATCTCGACGACTCCGGCGAGGAGGAGCCGGGCGGCTTCGACCTCCGGATCTCCGTGCTGATCAACGGCCAGGTGGTCGCCGAGCCGCCGTTCTCCTCGATGTACTGGACGGCCGCCCAGCAGCTCGCCCACATGACGGTGAACGGCGCGTCGCTGCGCACCGGCGACCTGTACGGCTCCGGCACGGTCAGCGGACCCGAACCCGCCCAGCGCGGCTCCCTGCTCGAACTCACCTGGAACGGCCGGGACCCGCTGAAGCTGCCCGAGGGCGAGCGGACGTTCCTGGAGGACGGCGACACGGTCACGCTGACCGCCTGGGCCCCCGGCCCGCACGGCACCCGCGTCGGCCTCGGCGACGTGACGGGCAGGGTCGCCACCGCGCCATGACCCCCATCGCTCCCGCCCCGACCCTGCCCGAGGAGATGCTGCTGCTCGCGCTGGACCCGCGGCGCGGCAAGGCGCTCTGCTCCCGCGCCTTCCTCCAGTACGCGACGGCCGGCGCGGTCCTCGCCGAGCTGGAGCGACGGCGGCGGGGGCGGCGGATGCGGAGACGGGGGCGGGGACTGACCGGGGCGGCGCCGCCCCGGTCAGCGGCGCGCGAGGCGTCCAGTCCGGGGCGGCCCCTTCCGGCGACGGGCCTCCCCCGGGCCCCCGCCGCCCCGCCGCTGCTCACTCGTACTCGGGCGGCTCCTCGTCCCAGCCGAACTCCGCGTCCCCGTGCGGCGGGGCTGCGGGAGCGGACGGGCGGGCGGACGGCACCGCGGCCGGAGCGGCCGCCGGGGCGGACGAGGTCGGGGCGGGCGGTGCCGGGGCGGCGCCGGCCGGCGTCCGCGCCAGGACCTCCAGCACGCCCTCCCCGTACGTCGCGAGCTTCTTCTCGCCCAGGCCGCTGACCCCGCCCAGCTCCGCGAGCGAGGACGGGTGCAGCGTGGCGATCTCCCGCAGCGTCGCGTCGTGGAAGATGACGTACGCCGGGACGCCCTGCTCCTTCGCCGTCGCCCCGCGCCAGGCGCGCAGCGCCTCGAAGACCGGGACGGCGGACGCGGGGAGGTCGGCGGGGGCCGCCTTGCCCTTGGCGCCCCTGGCCGAGGACGAGGAGCGGGACGCGGGCTTCTTGGGCTCCTTGCGGAGCAGCACGTCCCGCTCGCGGCCCAGGACCGTCGCGCTCTCGTCCGTGAGGACCAGCGTGCCGTACTCCCCCTCGACCGCCAGCAGGCCCTGCGCCAGCAGTTGGCGCACCACGCCGCGCCACTCCGCCTCCGCCAGCTCCTCGCCGATGCCGAAGACCGAGAGCTGGTCGTGGTCGAACTGGATGACCTTGGCCGTCTTGCGGCCGAGCAGGATGTCGATGATCTGGCCCGCGCCGAACTTCTGGTTCCGCTCGCGCTTGAGCCGGACCACCGTGGAGAGCAGCTTCTGCGCGACGACCGTGCCGTCCCAGGTCTCCGGCGGGACCAGGCAGGTGTCGCAGTTGCCGCAGGCGGCGGCCGCGGGCTCCTGGCCGAAGTACGTGAGGAGCTGGGCGCGGCGGCACTGGACCGTCTCGCACAGCGCCAGCATGGAGTCCAGGTGGGAGGCGGCCCGGCGGCGGAACGCCTCGTCGCCCTCACCGCCCTGGATGAGCTTGCGCTGCTGGACGACGTCCTGGAGCCCGTACGCCATCCAGGCCGTGGACGGCTCCCCGTCGCGGCCCGCGCGGCCGGTCTCCTGGTAGTACCCCTCGACGGACTTGGGGAGGTCGAGGTGGGCGACGAAGCGGACGTCGGGCTTGTCGATGCCCATGCCGAAGGCGATGGTCGCGACGACGACGAGCCCCTCCTCGCGGAGGAAGCGCGCCTGGTGGGCGGCGCGCGTCGAGGCGTCCAGACCCGCGTGGTAGGGGACGGCCTCGATGCCGTTGCGGCTCAGGTACTCCGCGACCTTCTCGGTGGAGTTGCGCGAGAGGCAGTAGACGATGCCCGCGTCCCCTGCGTGCTCCTCCTGGAGGAAGGTGAGGAGCTGCTTCTTGGGGTCGGACTTCGGGACGATCCGGTACTGGATGTTGGGCCGGTCGAAGCTGGCGACGAAGTGCTTCGCGTCCGGCATGGCGAGGCGGCGGGTGATCTCCTCGTGCGTGGCGTGCGTCGCGGTCGCCGTCAGGGCGATGCGCGGGACGTCGGGCCAGCGCTCGCCGAGCACGGACAGCGCCAGGTAGTCGGGGCGGAAGTCGTGCCCCCACTGGGCGACGCAGTGCGCCTCGTCGATGGCGAAGACGGAGATCTCGCCCCGCGCCAGCAGGGACAGCGTGGAGTCCAGGCGCAACCGCTCGGGGGCGAGGTAGAGCACGTCCAGCTCGCCCGCGAGGAACTGCGCCTCCATCGAGCGGCGCTCGTCGAAGTCCTGCGTGGAGTTCATGAAGCCGGCCCGGACGCCGAGCGCCCGCAGGGCGTCGACCTGGTCCTGCATCAGGGCGATGAGCGGGGAGACGACGACGCCGGTACCGGGGCGGACCAGGGCCGGGATCTGGTAGCAGAGGGACTTGCCCCCGCCGGTCGGCATGAGCACGACGGCGTCGCCGCCCGCCACCACGTGCTCGATGACCGCGCCCTGCTCGCCGCGGAACGACTCGTAGCCGAAGACGCGGTGCAGCGTCCGCCGCGCCTCGCTCTCCGCGGTCCCGTCGGCCGCCGCGGCCTGCGTCCCGACGGTCCCGTGGTCGGTCCCGGTCACACCCATGGTCACACCCAATGCTCTGTCCCCCGACGTCCGCGTGCCCGGACCCGTCCGGTCCGTCCCGTTCCCCGACCACGATAGGCGGCTCCTACGACAACGCCGGACGGTCCGGGAGAACGGACCGTCCGGCGACGCGCTGACCGCGACCGCGCGGGGCTACCGCACGAAGACCCCCGCCTGGCTCGCCAGGTCCAGGAAGTACTGCGGCGCCAGGCCCAGGACCAGGGTGACGGCCACGCCGACCGCGATCGTCGTCATGGTCAGCGGGGACGGGACGGCGACCGTGGGGCCGTCCGCCTTCGGCTCGCTGAAGAACATCAGGACGATCACGCGGATGTAGAAGAAGGCGGCGACGGCCGAGGAGAGCACGCCCACGACGACCAGCCCGCTCGCGCCGCCCTCGGCGGCCGCCTTGAACACCGCGAACTTCCCGGAGAACCCGGAGGTCAGCGGGATGCCCGCGAAGGCCAGCAGGAACACCGCGAAGACCGCCGCGGTCAGCGGCGAGCGGCGGCCCAGCCCGGCCCACTGCGCCAGGTGCGTGGCCTCGCCTCCCGCGTCCCGCACCAGCGTGACGACGGCGAACGCGCCGACCGTCACGAAGGAGTAGGCCGCGAGGTAGAAGAGGACCGAGGAGACGCCCTCCGGGTTGGCCGCGATGACGCCCGCGAGGATGAAGCCCGCGTGGGCGATCGAGGAGTAGGCCAGCAGCCGCTTGACGTCGGTCTGGGTGATCGCGACGATCGCGCCGCCCAGCATCGTGACGATGGCCACCGCCCACATGACCGGGCGCAGGTCCCAGGTGAGGCCGGGCAGCGCCACGTACAGCAGGCGCAGCAGCGCGCCGAACGCGGCGACCTTCGTCGCGGCGGCCATGAAGCCGGTGACCGGGGTCGGCGCGCCCTGGTAGACGTCCGGGGTCCACATGTGGAACGGGACCGCGCCGACCTTGAAGAGCAGGCCGGTCAGGATCATCGCGCCGCCGATGAGCAGCAGCGCGTCGTTGCCCATGGTGTCCGCGAGGGCCGGGTCGATCTCCATGACCGAGCCGTCGACGACGTCGGCGATGGCGGCGTAGGAGAGGGAGCCCGCGTAGCCGTAGAGGAGGGCGATCCCGAAGAGCAGGAACGCCGAGGAGAACGCGCCGAGCAGGAAGTACTTCACGGCCGCCTCCTGCGACATCAGCCGCTTGCGGCGGGCGACGGCGCACAGGAGGTAGAGCGGGAGCGAGAAGACCTCCAGCGCGATGAAGAGCGTCAGCAGGTCGTTGGCGGCCGGGAAGACCAGCAGGCCGGCCACCGAGAACAGGAGGAGCGGGAAGACCTCGGTGGTGGTGAAGCCGGCCCGTACGGCGGCCTTCTCGGTCTCGCTGCCCGGCACGGCTCCGGGCTGGGCGGCGAAGGAGTCCACCGGGGCGCCGTGGCCGGCGGGGTCGAGCCGCCGTTCGGCGAAGGTGAAGACGGCCACCAGGGCGACCAGCAGGATGGTGCCCTGGAGGAAGAGGGCGGGGCCGTCGACCGCGATGGCGCCCATGGCCGCGATCCGGGCCTTCGTGGTGCCGTACCCGCCGGCGGCGAGGCCGACGATCGTGGCGAACGCGGCGGCGATGGCCACCACGGTCAGGAGGAGCTGGGTGTGGTGGCGGGCCCGGCGCGGCACGAAGGCCTCCACCAGGACGCCCAGGACGGCGGCGCCCACGACGATCAGGACGGGCGCGAGCTGGGCGTACTCGATGTCCGGCGCCGTGAACGTCTGGCCCGGAGCCGCCGACACGGCCCCGCTCGCCGTCGTCCACAGGCTGTGGACTGCTGTTGCGCTCACTTGGCGGCCTCCACCTCGGGCTGGGGGTCCTTCTTCTGTACGTCGGACATGGTGTGCTCCACCGCCGGGTTGACGACCTCCGTGAGCGGCTTCGGGAAGACGCCCAGGAAGACCAGCACGGCGATCAGCGGCAGCGCGACCACCAGCTCACGGGCCTTGAGGTCCGGCATCCCCCGGACCGACTCCCGCACGGGGCCGGTCATCGTGCGCTGGTAGAGCACCAGGACGTAGATCGCGGCGAGCACGATGCCGGAGGTGGCGATGACGCCGGCCACCGGATACGCGCTGAACGTGCCGACCAGGACCAGGAACTCGCTGACGAACGGGGCGAGTCCGGGCAGCGACAGCGTGGCGAGCCCGCCGATCAGGAACGTCCCGGCCAGCACCGGGGCGACCTTCTGCACCCCGCCGTAGTCCGCGATGAGCCGCGAGCCGCGCCGGGTGATCAGGAAGCCGGCGACCAGCAGCAGCGCGGCCGTCGAGAGCCCGTGGTTGACCATGTAGAGCGTGGCGCCCGACTGGCCCTGGCTGGTCATGGCGAAGATGCCGAGGACGATGAAGCCGAAGTGCGAGATCGAGGCGTAGGCGATGAGCCGCTTGATGTCGCGCTGGCCGACCGCGAGCAGCGCCCCGTACACGATGGAGACCAGCGCCAGGACGATGATCACCGGCGTCGCCCACGTGCTCGCCTCCGGGAAGAGGCCGAGGCAGAAGCGGAGCATCGCGAAGGTGCCGACCTTGTCGACGATCGCCGTGATCAGCACGGCCACGGGCGCGGTCGTCTCGCCCATCGCGTTGGGCAGCCAGGTGTGCAGCGGCCACAGCGGGGCCTTCACCGCGAAGGCGAGGAAGAACCCGAGGAACAGCCACCGCTCGGTGCTGGTCGCCATCTCCAGCGAACCGTCGGCGCGGGCCTGGACGATCTCGGAGAGCGAGAAGCTGCCCGCGACCACGTAGAGCCCGATGACCGCGGCCAGCATGACCAACCCGCCGGCCAGGTTGTACAGGAGGAACTTGACCGCCGCGTACGACCGCTGGGTCGCGGCGTTCTCGTCGCTGCCCGCGTGGGCCCGGTCCCCGAAGCCGCCGATGAGGAAGTACATCGGGATGAGCATGGCCTCGAACAGGACGTAGAAGAGGAAGACGTCGGTGGCCACGAACGACAGGACCACCATGGCCTCGACCATGAGGATCAGCGCGAAGAAGCCCTGCGCCGGGCGGCGGCGCGCGGGCGCGGCCGCGTGCGGGTCGGCGTCGTGCCAGCCGGCCGCGATGATGAACGGGATCAGCAGCGCGGTGAGGCCGAGGAGCGCCACCCCGATGCCGTCCACGCCGAGTTCGTAGCGGACGCCGAAGTCCGCGATCCAGGAGCGGGACTCGGTGAGCTGGTAGCGGTCGCCGCCCGGCTCGAAGCGGGCGAAGACGACGCCCGCCAGGACGAGCGTGCCGAGCGAGAAGAACAGCGCGACCCATTTGGCCGCGGCGCCCCGCGCGGCGGGTACGGCGGCGGTGGCGATGGCCCCGAGGGCCGGAAGCGCCGCCGTCGCGGTCAGGAGGGGAAAGGACATGGGATCAGACCGCCCTCATCAGCAGGGTGGCGGCGATGACGACCGCCGCACCGCCGAACATCGAGACCGCGTAGGTGCGGGCGTAGCCGTTCTGCAGCCTGCGCAGCCGACCGGAGAGCCCGCCGACCGACGCGGCCGTGCCGTTGACGACGCCGTCGACCAGGGAGTGGTCCACGTAGACGAGCGAGCGGGTCAGGTGCTCGCCGCCGCGGACCAGGACCACGTGGTTGAAGTCGTCCTGGAGAAGATCGCGGCGGGCGGCCCGCGTGAGGACCGAGCCGCGCGGGGCGACCACCGGGACGGGCTTGCGCCCGTACATCGACCAGGCGAGCGCGACGCCGATCACCAGGGCGGCCACGGTCGCCCCGGTGACCGTCGCCGCGCTCAGCGGGGAGTGCCCGTGGTCGTAACCGGTCACCGGCTCCAGCCAGGAGACGAAGCGGTCGCCGACGGCGAAGAAGCCGCCGGCGAACACCGAGCCGAAGGCCAGCGTGATCATCGGGACCGTCATCGACCTCGGGGACTCGTGCGGATGCGGTTCGCGGCCCTCCGCGTCGCTCTGCCAGCGCTTCTCGCCGAAGAACGTCATCAGCATCACGCGCGTCATGTAGAACGCGGTGATCGCGGCGCCCAGCAGGGCCACCGAGCCGAGGATCCAGCCCTCGGTCCCGCCCTTGGCGAAGGCCGCCTCGATGATCTTGTCCTTGGAGAAGAAGCCGGAGAGGCCGGGGAAGCCGATGATCGCCAGATAGCCGAGGCCGAAGGTGGCGAAGGTGACCGGCATGTACGTCCGCAGGCCGCCGTACCGGCGCATGTCGACCTCGTCGTTCATGCCGTGCATCACGGAGCCGGCGCCGAGGAAGAGCCCGGCCTTGAAGAAGCCGTGGGTCACCAGGTGCATGATCGCGAAGGCGTAGCCGATCGGGCCGAGCCCGGCGGCCAGGATCATGTAGCCGATCTGCGACATCGTCGAGCCGGCCAGGGCCTTCTTGATGTCGTCCTTGGCGCAACCGACGACGGCGCCGAAGACCAGGGTGACCGCGCCGACGATGGTCACGACGAGTTGGGCGTCGGGGGCGCCGTTGAAGATCGCGCCGGAACGGACGATGAGATAGACGCCGGCGGTGACCATGGTCGCGGCGTGGATGAGGGCGGAGACCGGGGTCGGGCCCTCCATCGCGTCACCGAGCCAGGACTGCAGCGGCACCTGGGCCGACTTGCCGCAGGCGGCCAGCAGCAGCATCAGGCCGATGGCCGTCAGCTTGCCCTCGCCCGCCTCGCCGGCCGACTCCAGCACCGGCCCGAAGGCGAAGGTGCCGAAGGTGGTGAACATCAGCATGATGGCGATCGACAGGCCCATGTCGCCGACCCGGTTGACCAGGAAGGCCTTCTTCGCGGCGGTGGCCGCGCTGGGCTTGTGCTGCCAGAAGCCGATGAGCAGGTACGACGCCAGGCCGACGCCCTCCCACCCGACGTACAGCAGGAGGTAGTTGTCCGCGATGACCAGGACGAGCATCGCCGCGAGGAACAGGTTGAGATAGCCGAAGAAGCGGCGCCGGCGCTCGTCGTGCTCCATGTAGCCGATGGAGTAGACGTGGATCAGCGTGCCCACGCCCGTGATGAGCAGGACGAACGTCATCGACAACGGGTCGAGCTGGAAGGCGACGTCGGCCTGGAAGCCCTCCACCGGAATCCAGGCGAACAGGTGCTGGTGCAGGGCCCGGTCCTCGGCGTCCTTCCCCAGCATGTCGGCGAAGAGGACGAGGCCGACGACGAACGAGGCGGCGGCGAGCAGGGTGCCCAGCCAGTGGCCGGTCCGGTCCAGCCGGCGGCCGCCGCACAGCAGGACCGCCGCTCCGAGCAGGGGCGCCGCGACGAGCAGCGCAATCAGGTTCTCCACGTTTCCGACCCCTTACAGCTTCATCAGGCTGGCGTCGTCGACCGAGGCCGAGTGGCGGGAGCGGAACAACGACACGATGATCGCGAGTCCGACGACGACTTCCGCGGCGGCGACGACCATCGTGAAGAACGCGACGATCTGCCCGTCGAGGTTGCCGTGCATCCGGGAGAACGTCACGAGCGCCAGATTGCAGGCGTTGAGCATCAGCTCGACGCACATGAACACCACGATCGCGTTCCGCCGGATCAGCACCCCGGAGGCGCCGATCGCGAACAGCAGGGCCGCGAGGTAGAGGTAGTTGACCGGGTTCACTGGGCGGCCTCCGAGTTCTCCGCCGCGGCCGCGGGGCCCGCGCCCCGGAACACGGCGTCCGCGTCCTCACGTCCGAGCCGCTCCCCGGAGCGCTGCTCCAGGGCCTTGAGGTCGGCGAGGGACTGCTGCGACACGTCGCGGACCTGGCCGCGGTCGCGCAGGGTCTTCATGACGGTCAGCTCGGACGGCGTGCCGTCGGGGAGCAGGCCGGCGATGTCCACCGCGTTGTGCCGGGCGTAGACGCCGGGGGCGGGCAGCGGCGGGAGGTGCTTGCCGCGCACGCGGTCCTGGGACATCTCCCGCTGGGTCCTGGCCCGTTCGGTGCGCTCGCGGTGCGTGAGCACCATCGCGCCGACGGTCGCGGTGATCAGCAGGGCGCCGGTGATCTCGAACGCGAAGACGTACTTGGTGAAGATGAGGTTGGCCAGGCCCTCGACGTTGCCGCCGTGGCGGGCGTTGGCCGCGCCCAGCCCGTTGAACGTGGAGAGGGACGCCTGGCCGATGCCCGCGATCAGCAGGACGCCGAAGCCGAGGGCGCACCCCAGGGCCAGCCAGCGCTGGCCCTTGAGGGTCTCCTTGAGGGAGTCCGCCGCGGTGACGCCGACGAGCATGACGACGAAGAGGAACAGCATCATGATCGCGCCGGTGTAGACGACGATCTGGACGACGCCCAGGAAGTAGGCCCCGTTGGCGAGGTAGAAGACGGCCAGGACCACCATCGTCCCGGCGAGCGACAGGGCGCTGTGCACGGACTTCTTCAGCAGGACCGTGGAGAGCGCTCCGATCACGGCGACGGTGCCCAGAATCCAGAACTGGACGGCCTCGCCGGTCGAGGTCGCGGTGGCTGCGGCCAGCGAGCTCACGCGCCCACCCCCCTGTCCCGCCGGGCGTCGGCGGCCCGCGCCGACTCGATGGGGTCCTCGTCCGGCTTGTCGCCCTCGCCCTTGGACACGGCCCTCTGGCGGACGGTGCCGGGCGCCGCTTCGGTGACCAGGCCCCGGTAGTAGTCCTGTTCGTCCATGCCGGGGAAGATCGCGTGCGGGGAGTCGACCATGCCGTCCTCCAACCCCGCGAGCAGCTCGTCCTTGGTGTAGATGAGGCTCGCGCGGGTGGTGTTGGCCAGCTCGAACTCGTTGGTCATCGTCAGCGCCCGCGTGGGGCACGCCTCGATGCAGAGCCCGCACAGGATGCAGCGCGCGTAGTTGATCTGGTAGACGCGGCCGTAGCGCTCGCCCGGCGAGTAGCGCTCCTCGTCGG
Source organism: Streptomyces sp. NPDC041970 (assembly GCF_055588985.1). Taxonomy (NCBI): domain Bacteria; kingdom Bacillati; phylum Actinomycetota; class Actinomycetes; order Kitasatosporales; family Streptomycetaceae; genus Streptomyces; species Streptomyces sp. NPDC041970. The sequence continues at coordinate 184,819 of NZ_JBVJCD010000002.1, read as the reverse complement.
TGTTGTCCGCGCCCTCCACGTAGATGGCGTCCGCCGGACAGGCCCAGGCGCACAGCTCGCAACCGACGCACTTCTCCAGGCCGTCCGGGTGGCGGTTGAGCTGGTGGCGGCCGTGGAAGCGGGGCGCCGTCACCTTCGGCGTCTCCGGATACTGCTCGGTCAGCCGCTTCTTGAACATGGCCTTGAAGGTCACGCCGAAGCCGGCCACGGGGTTCTGGAACTTCTCCCCCGACCCCCCCGAGGCCCCACCGGATGGCGATGAGCCCGTGAGCTCTGGTTTCTCAGACACCGCCGGCCTCCTTTCCGTCGCTCGCGTTTCTGTCACTCTGAGTATCCACTCCGCCACTGACAACGAGCTCCCGCTCGCGCCGCGGCCTGCGCCGGGGCACCGGCGGGAGGGTCTGTCCGGGCAGCGGGGGCACCGGGAAGCCGCCCGCCATCGGGTCGAAGTCCGGCTCGGGTCCGGCGTCCGCCGCCTCGGCCCGCTTCCCGCGGTCGCGGAACAGGTCCACGACGAACGAGACCAGCAGGACCGCGATCACCGCGCCGGCGACGTACAGGACGATCCGGGAGAAGTCGTACCCCTCGTTGCGCAGGGCGCGCACGGTGGCGACGAGCATCAGCCAGACCACCGAGACCGGGATCAGGACCTTCCAGCCGAGCTTCATCAACTGGTCGTAGCGGACGCGGGGCAGGGTGCCGCGCAGCCAGATGAAGAAGAAGAGGAGCAGTTGGACCTTGACGACGAACCAGAGCATGGGCCACCAGCCCTGGTTCGCGCCCTCCCAGAAGGTGCTGACCGGGTACGGGGCCCGCCAGCCGCCGAGGAAGAGGGTCACGGAGACCGCGGAGACGGTGACCATGTTGACGTACTCGGCGAGCATGAACATCGCGAACTTGATCGAGGAGTACTCGGTGTTGAACCCGCCGACGAGGTCGCCCTCGGACTCCGGCATGTCGAACGGGGCCCGGTTGGTCTCCCCGACCATCGTGACGACGTAGATGATGAAGGAGACCGGCAGCAGGATGACGAACCACCGGTCCGCCTGCGCCTCCACGATCGCCGAGGTCGACATCGACCCGGAGTAGAGGAACACCGAGGCGAACGCGGCGCCCATCGCGATCTCGTAGCTGATCATCTGGGCGCACGAGCGCAACCCGCCGAGCAGCGGGTACGTCGATCCGGAGGACCAGCCCGCGAGCACGATGCCGTAGATGCCGACCGAGGCGACCGCGAGGATGTAGAGCATCGCGATCGGGAGGTCGGTGAGCTGCATCGCCGTCCGGTGGCCGAAGATCGACACCTGGTTGTCGGCCGGGCCGAACGGGATGACGGCGATGGCCATGAACGCCGGGATGGCCGCGACGATCGGGGCCAGGACGTAGACGACCTTGTCGGCCCGCTTGACGATGACGTCTTCCTTCAGCATCAGCTTGATGCCGTCGGCGAGCGACTGGAGCAGCCCCCAGGGGCCGTGCCGGTTGGGGCCGATGCGCAACTGCATCCAGGCGACGACCTTGCGCTCCCACACGATGGAGAACAGCACGGTCAGCATCAGGAACGCGAAGCAGAAGACCGCCTTGAGGAGGACGAGCCACCAGGGGTCGGTGCCGAACATCGAGAGATCCTCGGCGGCGAGGACGGCGCGGTCGGACGCCGTCGTGAGTGCGGTGAGGCCGGTCACGCTCGTACCTCCGAGGGGACGACGGGGGCGCCCGCCGCGGCGGGGCCGATCCGTACCAGGCCGCCGGGGACGGCCCCGGTGTCGGCGGGGATGCCGCGCCCCACCGAGTTCAGCGGCACCCAGACCACCCGGTCCGGCATGTCGGTGACCTGGAGGGGCAGGGTGACGGAGCCGGCGGGTCCGGTGACGGCGAGCAGATCGCCGTCCTTGACGCCGGACTCGGCGGCGGTGGACGCGGAGAGCCGGGCGACGGCCGCGTGCCGGGTCCCGGCGAGCGCGGTGTCGCCCTCCTGGAGCCGGCCCAGGTCCAGCAGCATCCGGTGGCCCGCGAGGACCGCCTCGCCGTCGCCGGGCCTGGGCAGCGGCCGCGCCGACTCGCGCGGGTCGTCCGCGTGGCCGCCCTCCCAGCCGCCGAGCCGGTCCAGCTCGCGGCGGGCGGCGGTCAGGTCCGGCAGCGCGAGGTGGACGTCCATGGCGTCGGCCAGCATGTGCAGGACGCGCGCGTCCGTCGGCGCGAGCGTCCGGGGCATCTGCTCGGGCTTCAGCGCGGCCTGGAACATCCGGACCCGGCCCTCCCAGTTGAGGAAGGTGCCGGACTTCTCCGCGACGGCGGCGACCGGGAGGACCACGTCGGCCCGGTCGGTGACCGCGCTCGGCCGCAGCTCCAGGGAGACCAGGAAGCCGACCTCGTCCAGCGCCCGGAGCGCGCGCGCCGGATCCGGCAGGTCCTCGACCCCGACCCCGGCGACCAGCAGCGCGCCCAGCTCGCCGGTGGCGGCGGCCTCGACGATCTGACCGGTGTCGCGGCCGTGGTGCGAGGGCAGCGCGGCGACGCGCCACACCTCCGCCACCTCGTCCCGCGCGCGCGGGTCGGTGGCCGGTCGGCCGCCGGGCAGCAGCGACGGGAGCGCGCCCGCCTCCACCGCGCCCCGGTCGCCCGCCCGGCGCGGAATCCACACCAGGCGTGCGCCGGTGGCGGCGGCCGTGCGCACGGCGGCGGACAGGGCGCCGGGCACCCCGGCGAGCCGTTCGCCGACGATGATCAGGGAGCCCTCGCCGCGCAGCGCCTCGGCCGCGGCCGAGCCCTCGGCCTCCAGGCCGACGCCGCCCGCGAGCGCGTCCAGCCACTCGGTCTCCGTACCGGGGGCGGCGGGGAGCAGCGTGCCGCCCGCCTTCACCAGGCCGCGGGTGGCGTGCGAGGCGAGCGCGAAGGTCCGCTGCCCCTTCTTGCGGTGGGCCTTGCGCAGCCGCAGGAAGACGCCGGGGGCCTCCTCCTCCGCCTCGAACCCGACGAGCAGGACCGCGGGGGCCTTCTCCAGCGCGGTGTACGTGACGCCGTCGCCGTCCAGGTCCAGGCCGCGTCCGGCGACGCGCGCCGCCAGGAAGTCGGCCTCCTCGGCGCTGTGGACGCGCGCGCGGAAGTCGATGTCGTTGGTGCCGAGGGCGACACGGGCGAACTTGCTGTACGCGTAGGCGTCCTCGACGGTCAGCCGGCCGCCGGTCAGGACGCCGGTGCGGCCGCGGGCGGCGAGGAGCCCGGCTGCCGCCGCCTCCAGCGCCTCGGGCCAGCTCGCCGGTTCCAGGACGCCCTCGGCGTTGCGGACCAGCGGGGTGGTGAGGCGGTCGCGCTGCTGGGCGTAGCGGAAGGCGAACCTCCCCTTGTCGCAGAGCCACTCCTCGTTGACCTCGGGCTCGTTGGCCGCGAGGCGGCGCATGACCTTGCCGCGCCGGTGGTCGGTGCGCGTCGAGCAGCCGCCCGCGCACTGCTCGCACACCGAGGGGGTGGAGACCAGGTCGAAGGGGCGGGAGCGGAAGCGGTACGCCGCCGAGGTCAGCGCGCCGACCGGGCAGATCTGGATGGTGTTGCCGGAGAAGTACGACTGGAAGGGGTCGCCCTCGCCGGTGCCGACCTGCTGGAGCGCGCCGCGCTCGACCAGCTCGATCATCGGGTCGCCCGCCACCTGGTTGGAGAACCGGGTGCAGCGCGCGCACAGCACGCAGCGCTCGCGGTCCAGCAGGACCTGGGTGGAGATCGGGACGGGCTTCTCGAAGGTGCGCTTGCGGCCGTCGAAGCGGGAGTCGGTCCCGCCGTGCGACATCGCCTGGTTCTGGAGCGGGCACTCGCCGCCCTTGTCGCAGACGGGGCAGTCCAGCGGATGGTTGATCAGCAGCAGCTCCATCACGCCCTTCTGCGCCTTCTCGGCGACGGGCGAGGTGATCTGCGACTTGACGACCATGCCGTCGGTGCAGGTGATGGTGCAGGAGGCCATCGGCTTGCGCTGGCCCTCGACCTCGACGATGCACTGGCGGCAGGCGCCGGCGGGATCGAGGAGCGGGTGGTCGCAGAAGCGCGGGATCTCGATGCCGAGGAGTTCGGCGGCCCGGATGACCAGGGTCCCCTTGGGGACGCTGATCTCGATGCCGTCGATGGTCAGCGTGACCAGGTCCTCCGGCGGAACGGCCGCCTCGCCGCCCCCGGAGGGCGCACTCGTGGTGACTGTCATGCGTTCACCCCCCGGTGAGCGTTCTTGTCGTCGGCCCATGCCGTGGACCGGGCGGGGTCGAAGGGGCAGCCCTTGCCGGTGATGTGCCGCTCGTACTCCTCGCGGAAGTACTTGAGGGAGGAGAAGATGGGCGAGGCCGCACCGTCTCCCAGCGCGCAGAAGGACTTGCCGTTGATGTTGTCGGCGATGTCGTTGAGCTTGTCGAGGTCGGCCGCCTCGCCCCGTCCGGCCTCGATGTCGCGGAGCAACTGGACCAGCCAGTACGTCCCCTCACGGCAGGGCGTGCACTTGCCGCAGGACTCGTGGGCGTAGAACTCGGTCCAGCGGGTGACGGCCCGCACGACGCAGGTCGTCTCGTCGAAGCACTGGAGCGCCTTGGTGCCGAGCATGGACCCGGCCGCGCCGACGCCCTCGTAGTCGAGGGGGACGTCGAGGTGTTCCTCGGTGAACATCGGGGTGGAGGATCCGCCGGGGGTCCAGAACTTCAGCCGGTGGCCCGCGCGCATTCCGCCGCTCATGTCGAGGAGCTGGCGCAGCGTGATGCCGAGCGGCGCCTCGTACTGGCCGGGGCTGGCGACGTGGCCGCTGAGCGAGTAGAGCGTGAAGCCGGGAGACTTCTCGCTGCCCATCGACCTGAACCAGTCCTTGCCCTTGTTCAGGATCGCGGGAACCGAGGCGATGGACTCGACGTTGTTCACCACAGTGGGACAGGCGTACAGACCGGCGACCGCGGGGAAGGGGGGACGCAGCCGGGGCTGGCCGCGGCGTCCTTCGAGAGAGTCGAGCAGCGCGGTTTCCTCACCACAGATGTACGCACCGGCGCCCGCGTGCACCGTGAGTTCCAGATCGAGTCCTGAGCCGAGGATGTCGTTCCCCAGATAACCCGCCTCGTACGCCTCTCGTACGGCCTCGTGCAGCCGCCGCAGCACGGGGACGACCTCACCGCGCAGATAGATGAAGGCGTGCGAGGAGCGGATCGCGTAGCAGGCGATCACGATGCCCTCGATGAGGCTGTGCGGGTTGGCGAACAGGAGCGGCATGTCCTTGCAGGTGCCCGGCTCCGATTCGTCGGCGTTGACGACGAGGTAGTGCGGCTTGCCGTCTCCCTGCGGGATGAACTGCCACTTCATCCCGGTGGGGAAGCCCGCGCCGCCGCGTCCGCGCAGACCGGAGTCCTTGACGTAGGCGATGAGGTCGTCGGGCGACATGGCGAGCGCCTTGCGCAGGCCCTCGTAGCCCTCGTGGCGGCGGTAGGTCTCCAGCGTCCAGGACTCGGGCTGGTCCCAGAAGGAGGAGAGGACGGGTGCGAGCAGTTTCTCGGGGCTCGTCCCGTTGTGGTCGATCTCGGCGGCCAAGGTCATCACTCCCCCTCCTCGGCTGCGGGCCCGGCCGGGTGCTCCGGGTCGGAGGCCGAGGTCTGCTGCGGTGCGTCGTGCGAGCTGAGGTGTTCGGAGGGCGAGGGGTCGTGCGGCTGCCCGTCGCGGTGCTGCTGCTGCCCCGCGCGCGGGGAGACGACCCGCGCGCGGGAGGGCGCCTCGCCCTTGGCGAGCCGCAGCCCGATGAGGGAGGCGGGGCCCGCGCCGCCGCTCGCCGCGACGGCTCCGGGGCGCTCGTCGGGGAAGCCGGCCAGGATGCGGGCGGTCTCCTTGTACGAGCAGAGGGGAGCGCCGCGGGTGGGCTCGACGGTCCGCCCGGCGATCAGGTCGTCGACGAGCCGGGTGGCGCTCTCGGGCGTCTGGTTGTCGAAGAACTCCCAGTTGACCATCACGACGGGCGCGAAGTCGCAGGCGGCGTTGCACTCGATGTGTTCGAGGGTGACCTTGCCGTCCTCGGTGGTCTCGTCGTTGCCGACGCCGAGGTGCTCCTTGAGCGTGTCGAAGATGGCGTCGCCGCCCATGACCGCGCAGAGGGTGTTGGTGCAGACGCCGACCTGGTAGTCGCCGCCGGCCCTGCGCCGGTACATGGTGTAGAAGGTCGCGACGGCGGTGACCTCGGCGGTGGTGAGGCCGAGCGTCTCGGCGCAGAAGGCGATGCCCGTACGGGAGACGAACCCCTCCTCGGACTGCACGAGGTGCAGCAGCGGCAGGAGGGCGGAGCGGCTGCCGGGGTAGCGGGCGATCACCTCCTTCGCGTCCGCGTCGAGCCGGGCGCGCACGTCGGCCGGGTAGGGGGCGGGGGGGAGCTGCGGCATCCCCAGACTGACGTCTTGGCGTGGTGCGGTCACCGGTCGACGCCTCCCATCACGGGGTCGATGGACGCGACGGCGACGATGACGTCGGCGACCTGGCCGCCTTCGCACATGGCCGCCATGGCCTGGAGGTTGGTGAAGGACGGGTCGCGGAAGTGGACCCGGTAGGGGCGGGTGCCGCCGTCGGAGACGACGTGGACGCCGAGTTCGCCCTTGGGGGACTCGACGGCGGTGTACACCTGCCCGACCGGGACCCGGAAGCCCTCGGTCACCAGCTTGAAGTGGTGGATCAGGGCCTCCATGGAGGTGCCCATGATGTTCCGGATGTGGTCGAGGGAGTTGCCGAGGCCGTCCGGCCCGAGGGCGAGCTGGGCGGGCCAGGCGATCTTCCGGTCGGCGACCATGACCGGTCCGGGCGCCAGGCGGTCGACGCACTGCTCGATGATCCGGAGCGACTGGCGCATCTCCTCCAGCCGGATGAGGAAGCGGCCGTAGGAGTCGCAGGTGTCGGCGGTGGGGACCTCGAAGTCGTAGGTCTCGTAGCCGCAGTACGGGTCGCTCTTGCGCAGGTCGTGCGGGAGTCCGGCGGAGCGGAGCACCGGCCCGGTCGCGCCGAGCGCCATGCAGCCGGTGAGGTCGAGGTAGCCGACGTCCTGCATCCGGGCCTTGAAGATGGGGTTGCCGGTGGCGAGCTTGTCGTACTCCGGCAGGTTCTTCTTCATGGTCGTGATGAAGGCGCGCAGTTGGTCGACGGCGCCGGGGGGCAGGTCCTGGGCGAGGCCGCCGGGGCGGACGAACGCGTGGTTCATCCGCAGTCCGGTGATCAGCTCGAAGAGGTCGAGGACGAGCTCGCGGTCGCGGAAGCCGTAGATCATGATCGTGGTCGCGCCCAGCTCCATGCCGCCGGTGGCGATGCACACCAGGTGGGAGGAGAGCCGGTTCAGCTCCATCAGCAGGACGCGCACGACGGTGGCCCGGTCGGGGATCTGGTCCTCGATGCCGAGGAGCTTCTCGACGCCCAGGCAGTACGCCGTCTCGTTGAAGAACGGCGTGAGGTAGTCCATCCGCGTGACGAAGGTGGTGCCCTGGGTCCAGTTGCGGAATTCGAGGTTCTTCTCGATGCCGGTGTGGAGGTAGCCGATGCCGCAGCGGGCCTCGGTGACGGTCTCGCCGTCGATCTCCAGGATGAGCCGCAGCACGCCGTGCGTGGACGGGTGCTGGGGGCCCATGTTGACGATGATGCGCTCGTCGTCCGACTTCACGGCGGACTCGACGACCTCGTCCCAGTCGCCGCCGGTGACGGTGTAGACGGTCCCCTCGGTCGTGGCGCGGGGTGTTGCACGGGGAGTGGTCATCAGGAGTACGACCTCCGCTGGTCCGGAGCCGGGATCTGGGCGCCCTTGTACTCGACGGCGATGCCGCCGAGCGGGTAGTCCTTGCGCTGCGGGAAGCCCTGCCAGTCGTCCGGCATCATGATCCGCGTCAGGGCCGGGTGGCCGTCGAAGACGAGCCCGAAGAAGTCGTACGCCTCGCGCTCGTGCCAGTCGTTGGTCGGGTAGACCTCGACGAGCGACGGGACGTGCGGGTCGCTGTCCGGGGCGGACACCTCCAGCCGGATGAGCCGGCCGTGGGTGAGGGAGCGCAGGTGGTAGACGGCGTGCAGTTCGCGGCCCTTGTCGCCGGGGAAGTGGACGCCGCTGACGCCGGTGCAGAGCTCGAAGCGCAGCGCGGGGTCGTCGCGCAGCGTGCGGGCGACCTGGACCAGGTGCTCGCGGGCGATGCGGAAGGTCAGCTCACCGCGGTCGACGACCGTCCGCTCGATGGCGTTCTCGGGAAGCAGGCCCTGTTCCTCCAGGGCCCCTTCCAGCTCGTCGGCCACCTCGTCGAACCACCCGCCGTAGGGCCGGGCGGCGGCGGGGGGCAGGGCGACGGTGCGGACGAGGCCGCCGTAACCGGAGGTGTCGCCGCCATTGTTCGCGCCGAACATGCCCTTGCGCACGCGGATGACCTCCGCGGTGGTGTCGCGCGGGGCGGGTACGGCGCTGCCGTTCTGCTCGGCGCCGGGGTTCTGGTCGCTCACCGCAGCAGCCCCTTCATCTCGATCAGGGGCAGGGCCTTGAGGGCCGCCTCCTCCGCCTCGCGGGCGGCCTCCTCCGCGTTGACCCCGAGCTTGGAGCCCTGGATCTTCTGGTGGAGCTTGAGGATGGCGTCCATCAGCATCTCGGGGCGCGGCGGGCAGCCCGGCAGATAGATGTCGACCGGGACGATGTGGTCGACGCCCTGCACGATCGCGTAGTTGTTGAACATTCCGCCCGATGACGCGCAAACCCCCATGGAGATGACCCACTTGGGATTCGGCATCTGGTCGTAGACCTGCCGCAGGACGGGGGCCATCTTCTGGCTCACCCGCCCGGCGACGATCATCAGGTCCGCCTGCCGCGGCGATCCGCGGAAGACCTCCATCCCGAACCGGGCCAGGTCGTAGCGGCCCGCGCCGGTCGTCATCATCTCGATGGCGCAGCAGGCGAGTCCGAACGTGGCCGGGAAGACGGAGGACTTCCGCACCCAGCCCGCGGCCTGCTCGACCGTGGTCAGCACGAAGCCGCTCGGCAGTTTCTCTTCCAGTCCCATGGTGTGCCCCTCAGCCCCTCAGTCCCATTCCAGGCCGCCGCGACGCCAGACGTACGCGTAGGCGACGAAGACGGTGAGCACGAAGAGCAGCATCTCGACGAGCCCGAAGATCCCCAGGGCGTCGAAGGAGACCGCCCAGGGATAGAGGAAGACGATCTCGATGTCGAAGACGATGAAAAGCATCGCCGTCAGGTAGTACTTGATGGGAAAGCGGCCGCCTCCGGCCGGGGTCGGCGTGGGTTCGATACCGCATTCGTACGCTTCCAGCTTTGCCCGGTTGTACCGCTTGGGGCCGATAAGCGTGGCCATGACCACGGAGAAGATCGCAAACCCTGCCCCCAGGGCGCCGAGCACGAGGATGGGCGCGTAGGCATTCACGCTCCTCGCTCCTTCCAGTCGTCCTTGACCGTTGGACCGCATCGGGCGACCGGCTCGCCACCTCACCAAGATCGTGCACATGTGAGGCAGTTCACAAGCCCGACTGCCCCGCATCCTATGCCCGTCCGCCTGTGATCTGCGACACGGGGTACGGCAACGGCTTTGTGATCTCCACCACCTGACGAAGGATCATGAAGTCCTATGAGTGGTGATCTTCGTACGCGAAGCGGCCGAGTGATCACGAGACGTGACATTCGCGGGTGTCACCGCTGGTCAAAGACGTGTTGCGCTATCAATCAACAGCCCCTACACGCAAATTGGCGGTGAGCAGCCGTCAGGTGATAAAGGGTCCGATCCCCAACGGCCCGCCGCCCGAGCCCCGCTCGGACCGGGCCGGGGACTCACCCGGACGAGGGGGTCGCGAGGAGCGATGGGGACATGTGCACGCATTCACGAACTTCCGACGCCCTCCCCGAGCGGTCCCGGCGCCGGGTGCGCGACCGGCGCCCCCGCCCCGCGCACGCCGCCGCCCGTGGCGGATATCCACTGTGACCTGCGCCACACGGGGCAGCCCCCCGAAACACCGGGCTTGGCCATCCGTGTGAACGGATGGTAGGTGGCGGGCAATTCGGGCGTATTGCAGAAACCCCGTGATCACGGGGGTGATCGTCGCTGTCCGATTTGCCCGTTACGGCGTCAATAAGGGCCCATGGAAAGCGGATTCACGGATTCCGAACGTAACTGTGTCGCAACCCACGTTTCTTGATGGAAGCCCTACACCCCTGATAGCGCTAGTACACATGTCCCACACCGCTCACATACCCAGCCACCGGAAGCCCCGTCAGCGCGCCTCCAAGACGACGCTGCGGGCCGGAGTCGCCGGTGGCGTCCTCAGCACCATCGCCGTCGCGGGCGCGGCCGGTCCGGCCCAGGCCGAGCCGGTGACCCAGACGATCGAGATGCCCACCATCACCTCCGGGCTCTCCACCGCCGTTGCCGCCTCCGCGCTCGCCACGGAGCAGGTCGCCCTCGACCTGGAGAAGCAGGCCGACGAGACCGCCGCGGCCGAGAGCGCCGCGAAGAAGGCCAAGCAGGCGAAGGCCGAGGCCGTCCGCAAGGCGGAGGCGAAGAAGAAGGCCGAAGCCGCCGCGAAGGCCAAGGCCGAGGCCGAGGCGAAGGAGCGCGCCGAGCGCGCCTCCCGCGCCGCCGAGCGCACGACGCTCAGCGTCGCCACGACCTCGTCCTCCGACAACCACTCCACCGGCACCGCCCCGTCCTCCTCCTCGTCGTCCGCCCCCTCCTCCTCGTCGAACGTGAGCGGGGCCGCCGCGGCCGTCGTGGCGTTCGCCAAGGCCCAGGTCGGCGACGCGTACGTGCCCGGCGGCACCGGCCCCAACTCGTGGGACTGCTCGGGCCTGGTCCAGGCCGCCTTCCGTTCGGTCGACATCAACCTGCCGCGCGTCTCGCAGGACCAGTCGACCGCCGGCACCCAGGTCTCCCTGGACAACCTCCAGCCCGGCGACATCCTGTACTGGGGCGGCGCGGGCAGCGCGTACCACGTGGCGATCTACGTGGGCGGCGGCGAGTTCGTCGGTGCGCAGAACTCCAGCACCGGCACCGTGCAGCGCTCCCTGGACTACGACCGGCCGACCGGCGCGGTCCGCGTGCTCTGACCCACCTGCGCGTTCACTGATTCACAAGCGCCCGCGGGCGCACCGGATCACATCGAGGGCCGCCGCTCCCCCGCTCGGGAGCGGCGGCCCTCCGCCGTCCCCGCGGCGGCCGACAGCGCCAGCACCATCAGCGCTGCGCTCACCCAGGCGGGCGCCCGGAAGCCGAGCCCGGCGTCCAGCGCCAGCCCGCCCGCCCACGGACCCACCACCGCCCCCAGGTTGAACGCGGTCGTGCAGGACGCCCCCGCGAGCGTCGGCGCGCCGGGGGCCAGCCCCAGGAGCCGGGCGATCAGCGCGGTGCCCGTACCGAAGGCGAGCATCCCGAGAAGCGGGATCAGGACCAGGGCCGCCACCGGACTGCCCGCCGCCAGGCCGAGCGCGGCCCAGCCCAGCGCGAGTCCGCCCATGCCCGCGGCCACCACGGCGACCGGGCGGGCGTCGGAGAACCGGCCCGCCGCCGTCACCCCGAGGAACGAGCCCGCCCCGAACAGGGCCAGGGCCACCGGCACCCAGCCCGCGCCCAGCCCCGCCTCACGGGTCAGCAGCGGCTCCAGGTACGAGAACGCGCAGAACGTCGCCCCCTGGACCAGGGCCATCGTGAGCAGGACCGGCCGCACGCGGGGCCCGGCGAGCGCCCGCAACTCGTCCCGTACGGGCACGGGGACGGCCGCCCGGCCCCGGCCGCCCGGAAGAGCGCGCAGGATCGCGAGGAACGCGGGGAGCGAGACCAGGGCGACCGCCCAGAACGCCGACCGCCACCCCCACCGCTCCCCCAGCACCGCACCGGCCGGCACGCCCACCACGCAGGCCACCGTGACCCCGCCGACCACCACGGCGGTGGCGCGGCCCTTGAGCCCGTCCGGGACCATGGCGACCGCCGCCGCCAGGGCCACGGCCCAGAAGCCGGCGTTGGCGAGGGCCCCGACGAACCGGGTCGCCAGCAGCACGCCGTAGTCGGGGGTGAGCGCGCCGACCACGTGGACGGCGACGAAGAGCGCGAGGAAGGACAGCAGGGCGCGGCGCGGCGGCCAGGCGCGGCCGGCGAGCGCCGCCAGGGGCGCGCCGACGACCATCCCCACGGCGAAGGCGGAGGTGAGGAGTCCGGCGGCGGAGAGGGAGACGTCGAGATCGGCGGCGATGCCCGAGACGAGCCCGGACAGCATGAACTCCGAGGTGCCCTGGGCGAAGACAGCGAGCCCGAGGACGTAGACAGCGAGTGGCATGGGTGGGAAGCCCCTTGGACGGAACCGTCGGTGGACAGACAGACCGGGGTGCGGGGACGCGGGCCGCGCGGACGCACCGGCCGGGGCCGGTGCGGGGCGGAGGAGTGGCCGGTCGTGGTCGACCGGGTCACGGACCGCGCGTACGGCGGCGCTTCAGCGCGTACGCGCGGTGGGGAAGGCCCGGACCCGCGGTGATCCGGCGGCGGAACCGTGCGGGGCGGGGCCGGCGGCCCAGGGGGGCCGGACGGCGGCGCTCAGCGGGAACACGGCCACCGGCGCACCGGTGGCCGGAGTCTGTCGGACTCGGGGCTGGACATGGCCGCAAGGGTACCGGCGGGGCGGTCGCGCCTCCACCGGTTTCCCGGCCGGACCGGACCGGACCGGAGCGTGCCGGTCGGGGCGGGTGCGGTCAGCGGCGGCGGGGGCGGCGGTTGGTCCGCTCGGGCTCGCGCGCCGAGGTGGTGGGGGCGGGCAGCGCCTCGTAGGCGAAGTCCGCGTCCTCGTCGTCCTCCACCGCCGTCGGGTCGACGGCGAAGCGGGGCTCCAGGAAGAGCCCGTGGTGCTGGAGCGCGGCGGCGGAGTCGGCGCCCGGTTCCGGGCGCGAGGAGTTCCGGGGCAGGGAGGCGGTGGTCATGGCTGTCTGTCCTTGGGGTCGAGCAGCGCTGTACCGGCTTGTTCCGTACCCCGCTGGCCTGCGTGCGATGTGGGCGTGCGTCAAGAGGATTCGTGCGCGCCGTGTGCCGCCACTGCGGGCGGGGGGCGGGCTTCGCCCGGTCCGGGAACGGCCCGACGACCGGGGGATACCCGCAAATCATCGCACACGATCACGCGCGGGGCTCGGGATTACGCTCCGGGCCCGCTGGAGCCGTGCCGCGCGCCTCTCCCGAACCGGCACGAACCGGCGCGCGCCCCGCAACGGACGGGGGCGGCGGGCGCGCCCCGAAGGGGGCCGGGCCGACGCGTCGACCGGTGGGCGGGACAGCCCCCGGACGGCCTCCGCCGGCCGGGCGGGGAGGCGATCGGATCGGCCGGTTCCTCCTCGCGAGCGCGTGGAGGGGCGAGCCGGTCGGCCGGGAGCCGGAGAGGGGCCGCGCACCGGCGTGGCATCCGGTCGAGCCATCCCCGAGGACGTCGCCGCCGGTCCGTACGGCCGTCTCCGGGGGCTCCGGCGCGCTCAGCGCGCACGCGGGCGGGCGCGTTCCCACCCGTGCGCGGGGTCAGGGCGCTCGTCGGCAGGCGCGGCGCCGCACCGATCCGGTTCCCGCCCGCGTGCGCGGGGTCAGGAGCTCGGGGCGACCTTGGAGAGGCCGTTGATGATGCGGTCCATCGCGTCGCCGCCCCGCGGGTCGGTCAGATTGGCCAGCATCTTCAGCGTGAACCGCATCAGCAGCGGGTGGGTGAGGCCGCGCTGGGTGGCGACCTTCATCACCTTCGGGTTGCCGATCAGCTTCACGAAGGCGCGGCCCATCGTGTAGTAGCCGCCGTAGGTCTCCTTGAGCACCTTCGGGTAGGTGTGCAGGGCCAGTTCGCGCTGGGCGGGGGTGGCGCGGGCGTGCGCCTGGACGATGACGTCGGCCGCGATCTGCCCCGACTCCATGGCGTACGCGATGCCCTCGCCGTTGAACGGGTTGACCATGCCGCCCGCGTCGCCGACGAGCAGCAGGCCCTTGGTGTAGTGCGGCTGCCGGTTGAAGGCCATCGGGAGCGCCGCGCCCCGGATCGGCCCCGTCATGTTCTCCGGGGTGTAGCCCCAGTCCGCGGGCATCGAGGCGCACCACGCCTTGAGCACCTCGCGCCAGTCCAGCTCCTTGAAGGCGGAGGAGGAGTTGAGGATGCCGAGGCCGACGTTGGAGGTGCCGTCGCCCATGCCGAAGATCCAGCCGTAGCCGGGCAGCAGCCGGTCCTCGGGGCCGCGCCGGTCCCACAGCTCCAGCCAGGACTCCAGGTAGTCGTCGTCGTGGCGGGGCGAGGTGAAGTACGTGCGCACCGCGACGCCCATGGGGCGGTCCTCGCGGCGGTGCAGGCCCATCGCGAGGGAGAGGCGGGTGGAGTTGCCGTCGGCGGCGACGACGAGGGGGGCGTGGAAGGTGACCGGGGTCTTCTCCTCGCCGAGCCTGGCCTCGACGCCGGTGATGCGGCCGGTGCGCTCGTCGAGGATCGGCGCGCCCACGTTGCAGCGCTCGTACAGCCGGGCGCCGGCCTTCTGCGCCTGGCGGGCGAGCTGCTCGTCGAAGTCGTCGCGCTTGCGGACCAGCCCGTAGTCGGGGTAGGACGCCAACTCCGGCCAGTCCAACTGGAGTCGTACGCCGCCGCCGATGATGCGCAGCCCCTTGTTGCGCAGCCAGCCGGCCTCCTCGGAGATGTCGATCCCCATGGCGACGAGCTGCTTGGTGGCGCGGGGGGTGAGCCCGTCGCCGCAGACCTTCTCGCGCGGGAAGGCGGTCTTCTCCAGGAGCAGGACGTCGAGTCCGGCCTTGGCGAGGTAGTAGGCGGTCGTGGAGCCGGCTGGGCCCGCTCCGACGACGATCACGTCCGCGCTGTGCTCGGAGAGGGGCTCGGTCACGGTCGGATCTCCCGAAGACTCGAATTCGCGTGCCGCGCGGCACAGGACCCGTGCAGTCTATGGGGGCCTGCAGACCAACCCTCCGAAGGGCTCCCCCATGTCGATCGCGCCTGCCACGCCCCACGCCTCGGCCCCCGCCGTCCGCCTGCGCGTCCCCACGGACGAGGACGCCCTGACCTGGCACCGGACGTTCGACGACCCGGCGGTCATGGAGTTCTTCGGCGGGCGCAGCGCCGAACTGTCCGCGTACGAGGAGTTGACCGCGCGCCAGCGGCGGCACGACGCGGAGCTGGGCTACTGCCTGTGGACCGTCACCGACGAGGAGGACGCGGTGCTCGGCTTCGCCGGGGCGCAGCCGTGGCCGCACAGCCACTACGGGCCGGTCGGGGCGATCGAGATCGGCTGGCGGCTGGGGCGGGCCGCGTGGGGGCGGGGGTACGCCACCGCCGCCGCGCGCACCACGCTGGAGCGGGTGCGGGCGGTGGGGGTGGACGAGGTGGTCGCCATGGTGCACTCCCGCAACGTCCGGTCGATGGCGGTCGCGGAGCGGATCGGGATGCGGCGGGCCGAGTCGTACACCACCCCGCGCGGGGTGGAGGCGTACTGCTTCCGCTTGGCGCTCTGAGCGTCAGGCGCGGGTGGCCCGGTGCAGGGCCACCACGCCGCCGGTCAGGTTGCGCCAGGCGACCCGCGACCAGCCGGCCTTCTGCATCAGGGCGGCGAGCGCGCGCTGGTCGGGCCACTCCCGGATCGACTCGGCGAGGTAGACGTAGGCGTCCGGGTTGGAGGAGACCGCGCGGGCGGTGGGCGGCAGCGCCCGCATCAGGTACTCCGTGTAGACCGTGCGGAACGGGGCCCAGGTGGGCTGGGAGAACTCGCAGATCACGACCCGGCCGCCGGGCTTCGTCACCCGGTGCAGCTCGCGCAGCGCGGCGTCGGTGTCCTGGATGTTGCGCAGCCCGAAGGAGATGGTGACCGTGTCGAACGTCTCGTCCCGGAACGGCAGCCTCGTCCCGTCGCCCGCGGTGAACGGCATCCAGGGGTGGCGTTCCTTGCCGACCCTGAGCATCCCGAGCGAGAAGTCGCACGGCACGACGTAGGCGCCCGCCTTGACGAAGGGCTGCGAGGAGGTGGCGGTGCCCGCGGCCAGGTCCAGGATCCGCTGGGCGGGGCGGGCGTCCACCGCCGCCGCGACCGCCCTGCGCCAGAGCCGGGCCTGGCCGAGCGAGAGGACGTCGTTGGTCAGGTCGTAGTTGGCCGCCACGTCGTCGAACATCGAGGCGACTTCGTGCGGCTGCTTGTCCAGGGATGCTCGGGTCACCCACCCATTCAAGCAGCCCCGCCCCGGCCGCCCCCGTCCGGAGGCGGTGCGCGCCGGCGGCCCTCGGCGCGCGGTCCGCCCGCCCCCCCCCGGCGGATTCGAACTGACCTGCCTTACCCTTCAACCTTTTCGACGTGTGCCCGCTCTGTAACAGGTGGGACCTGCCCCAGGAGGTCCCGACGGGCAGGAAAGCGCGAGGAGAGGGGAGGGCGGATGCCGGCAGGGGCGGAGAGCGCCACGGCGGACGGTGACAGTGCCGCGTTCGAGGCGTACGCCCGCACCGGGCAGCGCCGGCTGTACCGGACGGCCTACCTGCTGTGCGGGGACGTCGAGGGCGCGCGCGACCTGACGCAGACGACGCTCGCCAAGCTCTTCCAGCACTGGCGCAGGGCGAGCCGGGCGGACAACCTCGACGCCTACGCCAAGACCGTCCTCGTCCGCACCTTCGTGGCCGAGCGGCGCCGCACCGTGCGGGACCTCCTCGCCCACCGCCGCAGCGCGCCCCCGCCGCAGCCCAACCCGGCGCCGGGCGCGGACCTCCGGGTCACCCTCCTCGCGCTGCTCGCCGAACTGCCGCCCCGCGCGCGGGCGATGGTCGTCCTGCGGTACTGGGACGACCTGAGCGTGGAGACCGTGGCCGCGCTGCTGCGGTGCAGCGAGTCCACGGTCAAGAGCCAGTGCTCGCGCTCCCTCGTCCGCCTGCGCGCCCGCCTGGGCGACGTCCAGCTCTACTCCACCGGAAGCTGAGGGCCGGTCATGACCCCCGAACCGCACGAGCCCGCCGGGCAGCGCGACCGCCCCCACGCCGCCGAGCACGAGGAGCGGCTGCTGCGGGACGCGCTGCTCCGCACGGCCGACGCCCTCACCCCGCCGCCCGACCTGGTCCCGGAGGCCGTACGGGAAGGGCGCCGGCGGCGGGCCAGGAGGCGGGCGGCCACCGTGGCGGGCGCGTTCGCCGCGGTCACCGCCCTGGCGCTGGGCCTGTCACCGCTGGGCCCCTGGCCGCGGCCGGGTCCGGACGCGCTGCCCGCAGCCCCCCTCGCCCCCTCGCCCTCTCCCTCCCCCTCCCGGCCCGCGCCGGACCCGTCCCCCCGATCCCCCCGACCGACGGAGCCCCACCCCTCCATGCCGATCCCCGCCTCCGTGCCCGAGCCGACGCCCAGTGCCGGCGAACCGGCGCCGCCCCTGGAAACGTCGACCTCCTCCACCCCGCCGCTCGCCCCCGAGGAGGCCGAGCGCATGGCGGCCTACCGGCAGCGGGCGGCCGGGGTCCTGGACGCGGTGCTGCCCGACTCGATCGGGACCGTCCTGCCGGTCGGCGACGACGCGATGAGCTACCGGGGGCGGCACGGCGACGCCGTCCACGCCGTGCGCCTGTCGGTGCGGCCGGAGCCGGAGGCCGCGTCGCCGCCCTGCCGGGACCTCCCGCAGAAGGGGCTGACCTGCACCGAAGTCGCCCTGGACGACGGCACGCCCGCCCGCGTGCTCCGGCAGCCCGGCGTGGGCCGGGCGGGGAGGGAGGTCTCGCTCCGGTTCCGGTACGGCCGCAGCTCCGTGGCCCTCTCCGTCACATCCGTGCCGACCGGGGCGGGCTCCTCCCCCGTCTCCGCCGGGGACCTGATCCGGGTCGCCCGCAGCCAGCGCTTCCGGGAGCTGGTCGCCTACGCGGACGCGTACCCGGTGCCGCGCGGCGGAGCCCCCTCGTGACGCGCCGCCGCGCCGCGGGCACCCTGCCGCCGCCGTACGAGGAGACCGTCCGCGACGAGGCCCCGTCCCGGCGGCGGCCGCCCGGCCCGGCGCGCGACGTCCGCCCGCCGGGCCGGGCGGCGAGCCGGTCCCGTACGCGGGCCCGGATACGGCGCAGACGGCGCAACCGGCGGCGCGCGGTCGGCCTCGCGGTCCTGGCGCTCGCGGCGGGCGCGGCGCTCCTCGTCGGCCGCCCCTGGCAGCAGGCGGAGGGCCCGGCAGCGGCCGCCGCCGAGACGCCCCCGGCGGTGGAGGGCACGTTGGAGAGCGCTCCCGACAACGCGGTGGCCAAGCCGTCCGCGCCCCCTTCCACCCCGACCGCCGCCCCCACCCGGTCCGCCGAGACGTCCCGCAAGGCCCGCCCGAAGCGGTCCGGGGACGTGCCCGCCTCCGGGCCCGGCACGTTCACCGTGGCCCGCGCGGGGGTCGCCCCGTCCGGCAGGGGCAGCGCCTACCGGGTCGAGGTGGAGGACGGGATCGGCGTCGACCCCGACCGGGCCGCCGGGGACATCGCCGCGGTCCTGGCCGACCCGCGCGGCTGGAGCCACGGCGGCGAGCGGTCGTTCCGCCAGGTCGCCGACGGCTCGGCGGGCATGGTGATCCGGATCGCGACTGCGGCGACGACGGACCGGATCTGCGGTTCGTACGGCCTGGACACCGGCGGCGAGGTCAACTGCCGGGTCGGGGAGCAGGTCGTGGTCAACCTCAAGCGCTGGCAGCTCGGCTCCCCGCAGTTCGACGGGCCCGTCTCCGAGTACCGCGCCCTGATCATCAACCACGAGGTCGGCCACTGGCTGGGGCGCGGCCACGAGACGTGCCCCGGCCCCGGCCGCCCCGCGCCCGCGATGATGCAGCAGATCAAGGGGTTGAAGGGGTGCGTCGCCAACGCCTGGCCGTACGACCGCCGGGGGCGCTACCTGAGCGGCCCGGCGGTGCCGTGACCGGTGCGCCGGGGCTCAGCGGGCGCGGTGCACCAGCCGCCCCGCGAGCACCGTCGCCACGCAGGCCCGCGCGCCCGCCGCGTACAGCGCCGCCTCGTCGGGCACGTCGAACACCGCGAGGTCGGCGCGGCCCCCGACGGCCAGCGGGCCGTGCGCCGTACGGGCCAGGTCGGCGCCGGACGCGAAGGGGTCCAGGTCCGGCGGGCCTTCGGGGCCGGGCGGGGCCGGGGGCGGGAGGGGGACCAGCCCGGAGCGGGCGACCGCCGTCCGCAGCACCGGGTCGTCGGCGTCGAGGGGGCCCGCCAGGTGCGTGGTGCCGTGCCGCAGCATCCGCTGGAGCCCCCGCCGTACGCTGCCCGCCCGGCGGGTCGCGTCCATCGACGCCGCGACCCGCTCGAACGCCGCGCCCCGCAGCGGGAGCACCCCCAGCTCGTCGGCCTCGCGCGGGTCGGGGTGGTAGCAGCGGGTGAGCAGGTCGCGGGCCCGGTCCTGGCGCAGTCCGGGCGTGAGGAGTCCGGGCCAGCGGCGGACCCGTCCGGCCGGATGGGCGGCGGCGACCTCCTCGTACGGGCCGAGCGCGGCGATCCGGTCGCCGTCCACGGCCACCGCCCCGTCCGCGACGGCCGCCCCGCCGAGGGGGAGGAGCAGCGGCGCGGCGTGGATCGTCAGCACAGCGGGCCAGGACCTCTCGTTCGGATGATGCCGGGTGCGCGGGCCCCGGCGCGTACGTCCGCGCGTCACCGCTCCGCCTCGCGTGCGCACGCACCGGCCCCCGCGCCCCGGCCCGAGGCGGGCGCGCGGCCCTAGTGGGCGTCGAGGAGCTTCAGCTCCGGGTGGGCCGTGCCGCCCTCGATCGCGGTGGAGGAGATGTGCGAGACCACGCGCTCGTCGACCGGGTCGTTCGCCGGGTCGTCGTGGACGACGAGGTGCTCGTAGGTGGTGGCGCGCTGGGCGGGGACCCGGTCCGCCTTGCGGATCAGGTCGATGATCTCCAGCCGGTTGGAGCGGTGCTTCGCCCCGGCGGAGGAGACGACGTTCTCCTCCAGCATGATCGAGCCGAGGTCGTCCGCGCCGTAGTGCAGGGAGAGCTGGCCGACCTCCTTGCCGGTGGTCAGCCAGGAGCCCTGGATGTGGGCGACGTTGTCGAGGAAGAGCCGCGCGATGGCGATCATCCGCAGGTACTCGAAGAGGGTGGCCTGCGTCTGCCCCTTCAGCTTGTTGTTCTCCGGCTGGTAGGTGTACGGGATGAAGGCGCGGAAGCCGCCCGTGCGGTCCTGGACGTCCCGGATCATCCGCAGGTGCTCGATGCGCTCGGCGTTGGTCTCGCCGGTGCCCATCAGCATGGTGGAGGTGGACTCGACGCCCAGGCCGTGCGCGATCTCCATGATCTCCAGCCACCGTTCGCCGGACTCCTTGAGCGGGGCGATGGCGGTGCGCGGGCGGGCGGGCAGCAGCTCGGCGCCCGCGCCGGCGAAGGAGTCGAGGCCGGCGGCGTGGATGCGGCGGATGGCCTCCTCGGCGGAGACCCCGGAGATCCGGGCCATGTGCTCGATCTCGGACGCGCCCAGCGAGTGGATCACCAACTGCGGGAACGCCTTCTTGATCGCGGAGAAGTGCTCCTCGTAGTACTCGACGCCGAAGTCCGGGTGGTGGCCGCCCTGGAACATGATCTGGGTGCCGCCCAGCTCCACGGTCTCCGCGCAGCGGCGCAGGATGTCGTCGAGGTCGCGGGTCCAGCCCTTGGCGGTGTCCTTGGGCGGGGCGTAGAAGGCGCAGAACTTGCAGGCCGTCACGCACACGTTGGTGTAGTTGATGTTGCGCTCGATGATGTACGTCGCGATGTGCTCCGTACCGGCGTAGCGGCGGCGGCGTACGGCGTCGGCGGCGGCGCCCAGCGCGTGCAGCGGCGCGGACCGGTAGAGGTCCAGCGCCTCCTGCGGGGTGATCCGACCGCCCTCGGCGGCTCGGTCGAGGACGGGCTGGAGGTCGGCCTTCTCGGTCACCGGGCTGTCACCTTTCGGCGGTTCTCTCACGATCCTCGGACCGATCCAGCCTACGCCAGCCCCCCGCGCGGTCAGCCGCCGGACCGGGTGAGCCGCCCCCGCGGGAGGCCCGCGGCCCGTTCCTCGGAGCGGTAGTCGAGCGTCCCGTCGCCGACCAGGCGGAAGACCAGGTCCGCCTCGCCGCCGGTGCACAGCCCCGGCGTGCTGGGGCGGTCCGGGTCGGTGCGCTCGCGGATCCTCAGCTCCCGCGCGGTGGCGGAGGTGAGGGCGCCGACGCTGTTGCAGGTGACGGAGACCCCGAGCTGGGAGATGGTCGTGCTCATCCGGACGACCCGCTCCCCGCGCCGCCCCTCGGTGAAGACGGCGGTGAGGGTGCCGTGCGGCTGGCCGGTCGTCCGCTCGGTGACCGGGCCCTCCCACGCGCCGACGAACGCCTTCGGCAACGCGCCGACCGGGGGCCCGCCCCCGTCGGACGGGCCGTCGGATGCGGTGGGCTCCGGCCGCTCGGCGGCGGGCGGGGAGACGGAGGCGGACGGGCGGCCGGCCGCGGTGTCGTTGTCCTTGCCCCGCTCGCCCTCGCCGCCCGGCAGGAAGCCGTCGAGCAGCCCCGACCCGAGGGCGACGACCGCGAACGCGCCGGCCACGGCCAGAGCGACCGTGCAGCTCACCCGGCGGCTCCCGCGCTCCCCCGGCGTACGCCGGCTCTCGCCGCCGATGCTCACCGAGAACCGGGGGTCGCCGTGCCGCTGCCCCGGCAGCCCGGACGCGCCTCCCACGCCGGGCGGGGTCCCGTAGGGCCCGTCGCGCGGGGGCGCGGCCGGCGGGCCGAACGCCCCGAGGCCCACGGGCCGCGGCTCGGGGGGCTCCTGCGGCCCGAAGCCGGGGCGGCCGTCGCCGGGTCCGGCGCCCGCGCCCGGCGGGGGCGTGCCCGGCGGCGCGCCCAGCGACGCGCTGCTGAACGGCACCGGCCCCGAGCGCACCGGCCCCTCCTGCGGCTCCAGGTCCAGCAGCGCCACGGCGGACCGGCTCAACTCGCGCACCAGCCCGCCCGGCAGCCAGCCGCCCGCCACCAGCGCCGCCGCCCCGCCGGGGGCGAGCGCGCGGGCGAGGTCGGCCGGGGCGGGGCGCGCCTCGGGCTCCTTGGCCAGGCACCCGGTGACCACCTCGCGCAGCTCGCCCGCCAGGTCGCCCAGCTCGGGTTCCTCGTGGACGACCTTGTAGAGGAGCACCGCGGAGGAGTCGCCGGAGAAGGGGGCCGCGCCCGTCGCCGCGTACGCGAGGACCGCGCCCAGCGAGAAGACGTCCGCCGCGCCCGTGACGTCCCGGCCGCGGATCTGCTCGGGCGCCATGTAGCCGGGCGAGCCGACGGAGACCCCGGTGGAGGTGAGGGAGACGGTCGCGCCGAGCGCGCGGGCGATGCCGAAGTCGATCAGCCGGGGGCCGTCGAGGGCGAGCAGCACGTTGGAGGGCTTCACGTCGCGGTGGACGATGTCCTGGCCGTGGACGGCCGCGAGGGCCTCGGCGAGGCCCGCGCCGAGGGCGCGTACGGCGTACTCGGGCAGCGGGCCGTGCTCGGCGACGGCCTGGGAGAGCGGCGGGCCGGCCACGTACCCGGTCGCGACCCAGGGCACCGGCGCGTCCGGGTCCGCGTCCAGCACGGGGGCCGTCCACTGCGCGCCGATGGACCGCGCGGACTCCACCTCGCGCCGGAACCGGGCGCGGAACTGCTCGTCGAGGGCGAAGTGGGGGTGCACGACCTTGACCGCGACCGTGCGGCCGCCGGCGCTGCGGCCGAGGTAGACCCGGCCCATGCCGCCCGCGCCGAGCCTGCCGAGCAACCGGTAGGAACCGATGGTGTGCGGTTCGCCCGCTTCCAGCGGTTGCATATGGACTCCCCCTGTGAACCCCGTGGACGGTCCGGACTCGGACCGAAGCCTAAGGGCTGTCCCGCAACGCCGGGGGAAAGGCGCGAATGCGCGGTGTCCCCCCGCGGAGTTCCGCCGGAATCGGCGGCTTCCGCGCGGGGTTCGGCACCGTCGGCAAGGCCCGGCGGAAGGTGCGGGGAAGTGCGGCGGGCGCGTGTCGGGAAACGCCGCCGCGCGGGCCGGGAAGTCGGCGGGGACGTGGGAAGTCCGGCGGAGTTCACCCCTTCATCGGCGTTCCGTCACGCCCTATTCCGCGCCCCGCGCTATTCCGCCCCCCGCACCCGTACAAGGCGCGGCGCGCACAGCGCCCGGCGGCCGAAACGCGAACGCGGCGCATTCGCCGTTCATTCCCCGCCCGGCCCCGGCTCAGCCGCCGAGCAGCTCCACGTGGACGTCCGCCGGATATCCGGTGTCGCGGCCCGTCCGGCGGGCGAACTCGCGGACGCCGGCCAACTGGTCGGGGCCGAAGCGGAAGTCCAGCGTCGTGAAGTACCGCTCCAGCACCTGCGCGTCGAAGGTCTCCCAGCGGGCCGCCTGCTCCGCGACCTTGGCGACCTCCTCCAGCGAGAGGTCGCGGGAGGCGAGGAACGCCTCGTGGACCTGGGCCGTCTCCTCGGGCCGCGCGGCCAGGAAGTCCTTGCGGGCCGCCCAGACGGCGAAGACGAACGGCAGCCCCGTCCACTCCTTCCACATCTGCCCCAGGTCGTGGACCTGGAGCCCCAGCCGGGGGGCGTCGTGCAGGTTGGCGCGGAGCGCGGCGTCGCCGATGAGCACGGCGGCCTCGGCCTCCCGCATCATCAGCCCCAGGTCGGGCGGGCAGGTGTAGTAGTCGGGCCGCACCCCGTAGCGCTCGGCGAGGAGGAGTTGGGCCAGGCGCACGGAGGTGCGGGAGGTGGAGCCGAGCGCCACGCGGGCCCGGTCGAGCTCCTCCAGCGGGCGCTGGGAGACGATCACGCAGGACATGACGGGGCCGTCGCAGCCGACCGCGATGTCGGGGAAGGCCACCAGGTCGTCGGCGTTGCGCAGGTACTCGACGAGGGTGACCGGGCCGATGTCCAGGTCCCCCCTGATCAACTGCTCGCTCAGCCGCTCCGGGGTGTCCTTGGACAGCTCCAGGTCGAGCAGGGTCCCCGTCCGCGCCAGGCCCCAGTACAGCGGCAGGCAGTTCAGGAACTGGATGTGGCCGACGCGGGGCCGGCTGCGACGGTCGTCGCCTGAGCGGGGGGAGACGGTTGAATTGTCCACATCGCGAGGCTAGACCCGCCCCCGCGCACCACCGCCACCGGGGCGTCGCGCCCCCTCTCCCGGCCGTACGCCCCCCTCGTCGCACGCCCTTGCGCGGCCGCCGCGGGCCGGTGCGGCGAAACGGCCGACAGGGCCGTCAAACATTCGAGTGAGGTGATCTTTCCCTCTACCGCTCGCCGGAGGCCGCGTGCTAGGCTCGTCCGCAAGTTGCAGTTTGGTTTCCCTTGCAGTACAGAGCCTGCGGAGCATGTAACCCGCAGGCTTTTGTAGTATTCAGACTTGTTTGCAGGTTCTGGAGCAGGGCAACCCTTTGGCCCAAGGAGGGCTTATGGCTACCGGAACCGTCAAGTGGTTCAACGCTGAAAAGGGCTTCGGCTTCATCGCCCAGGACGGCGGCGGCCCGGATGTCTTCGTTCACTACTCCGCGATCAACGCGTCCGGGTTCCGCTCCCTCGAGGAGAACCAGGTCGTGAACTTCGACGTCACTCAGGGACCCAAGGGTCCGCAGGCTGAGAACGTCACCCCGGTCTAGTTGCCCTGGGTCGGCCGATCGCGGCCGTTTCTCGCAGTACCCAAGGAGCCCCGCTCCCCCGCATCGGCGGGGGAGCGGGGCTCCTGCCCGTGGGGGGGGTCGCCGGCGCTCCCGGTTGACGTTCCGTCAGCGTCCGTACGGGCCCCGCCGTTCCCCGATCGTTGCCCGGGGCCGGTGCGGAGCGTCGCCCACTGCTGACGCGCCCGCCCGCGACAAGGCAGACTGTTGAGCGCGATACCAGCGGTACCGAGCCATCCGGAGGCATCTCGCGCCACGAGGCACAGGCGGCCATGCGGGCGCGGGCGGCACGGGCAGGGCCGCGGACGAGCGGGACCGGCAGGCGAGCAGGACAGGGGGCATCAATGGACCGTGACGACGGGCCACGCGTGCGCGTACCGGAGCAGCGTGCTCCGGAGAAACCGGGTACGGCCGGCGCCCTGAGGTTCACCGTGCTCGGACCCGTACGGGCCTGGCGGGGCGCGGAAGCCCTGCCCCCCGGATCGCCCCAGCAACGCGCCCTGCTGACCGCCCTGTTGCTGCGCGAGGGGCGCACCGCCACCGCGGGCGAGCTGATCGACGCGTTCTGGGGGGAGGACCCGCCCTCGCAGGCGCTCGCCACCATCCGGACGTACGCCTCCCGGTTGCGCAAGATCCTGGGGCCCGACGCGCTGGTCACCGAGTCGGGCGGGTACGCGCTCCACGTCGAGCGCGGCGCGCTCGACCTCACCCTGGCGCAGGACCTCGCCGCCGAGGCCGAGAAGGCCCGCGCGAGCGGCGACCGCGGGCAGGCCCGCGCCCTGATCACCAAGGTGCTGGGACTGTGGGACGGCGAGGCGCTGGCCTCGGTGCCCGGCCCGTACGCGGAGAACCAGCGCACCCGGCTGGAGGAGTGGCGCCTGTCACTCACCGAGACCCGGCTCGACCTGGACCTGGAGGTCGGCTGCCACGCCGAGGCCGTCTCCGAACTGACCGCGCTCACCGCGGCGCACCCGCTGCGCGAGCGGTTGCGCGAGCTGCTGATGGTGGCCCTCTACCGCAGCGGCCGGCAGGCCGAGGCGCTCGCCGTGT
This sequence comes from Streptomyces sp. NPDC041970, assembly GCF_055588985.1. NCBI lineage: Bacteria > Bacillati > Actinomycetota > Actinomycetes > Kitasatosporales > Streptomycetaceae > Streptomyces > Streptomyces sp. NPDC041970. The sequence continues at coordinate 159,193 of NZ_JBVJCD010000002.1, read as the reverse complement.
ACGCCGACACCCGCCGGCTCCTCGCGGAGGAGCTGGGCGTGGACCCGCGCCCCGAGCTGTCCCAGCTCCAGCAGCGCATCCTGCGGGCCGACGAGGAGCTGGCCCGCCCCGCCGACGAGGCGGCCCCGGCCGCCACCCCGCGCCGGCCCGCCCAGCTCCCGGCGACGGTGCCCGACTTCACCGGCCGGTCCGCGTTCGTGACCGAGCTGGGCGACCGGCTCGCCACCGCCGCGAGCCCGGTGATGGCCGTCTCCGCGGTGGCCGGGATCGGCGGGGTCGGCAAGACGACCCTGGCGGTGCACGTCGCCCACCAGGCCCGCCCGCACTTCCCGGACGGCCAGCTCTACGTCGACCTCCAGGGGGCCGGGGCCAGGGCCGCCGAACCGGAGACGGTGCTCGGCTCGTTCCTGCGCGCGCTCGGGACCCCGGACTCGGCGATCCCGGACACGCTGGACGAACGGGCCGCGCTCTACCGCTCGACGCTGGACGGCCGCCGCGTCCTGATCCTCCTGGACAACGCGCACGACGCCGCCCAGATCCGCCCGCTGCTGCCCGGCACGCCGGGGTGCGCGGCCCTGGTGACGAGCCGGGTGCGGATGGTGGACCTGGCCGGGGCGCACCTGGTGGACCTGGACGTGATGTCGCCGGAGGAGGCGCTGCAGCTCTTCACCCGGATCGTGGGCGCCGAGCGGGTCACCGCGGAGCGCGAGGCCGCGCTGGACGTGGTGGCCGCGTGCGGCTTCCTCCCCCTGGCGATCCGCATCGCCGCCTCCCGGCTCGCCGCCCGCCGCACCTGGACGGTCTCCGTCCTCGCCGCCAAGCTCGCGGACGAGCGCCGCCGCCTGGACGAGCTGCAGGCGGGCGACCTCGCGGTGAAGGCCACGTTCGAACTCGGCTACGGCCAACTGGAGCCGGCCCAGGCCCGCGCCTTCCGCCTGCTGGGCCTCGCGGACGGCCCCGACGTCTCCCTCGCCGCGGCGGCGGCCCTGCTGGACCTGGAGCCGCACGCGGCGGAGGACCTCCTGGAGGCCCTGGTCGACACGAGTCTGGTGGAGTCGGCCGCTCCGGGCCGCTACCGCTACCACGACCTGGTGCGGCTCTACGCGCGTGCGTGCGCGGAGCGCGACGAGGAGCCGCGCGCACGGGAGGGGGCGCTGTCGCGGCTGCTGGACTTCTACCTCGCCACGGCCGTGGGGGTGTACGCGCTGGAGCGGCCGGGCGACCGGCTGACGGACCACCGCGAGCCGACCCAGTACCCCGGCCTGGGCTTCGCCGACCGGCACAGCGCGCAGGACTGGCTGTACACGGAGGCCAACGCGCTTCTGGCCTGCGTACGCCAGACGTCGTCGGCGGGGGCGGTGCGCCGGGCCGTCGATCTGCTGTGGGCCACCAAGGACCTCGCGGAGTCGGGGGCCAACTCCAAGCAGTACGAGGCCGCGGCGATCACCATGCGCGACCTGGCCCGGTCCAGCGGCGACGCGTGGGCCGAGGGCCGCGCCCTGATCACGCTCACCAACGCCCGGCTGGTCGCCGGCCGGTTCGACCAGGCCGAGCGGGACGCCCAGCGCGCCCTGCGGCTCGCCCGCGCGGTGAACGACCCGCTGGCGAGCTGCTGGGCCCCCAACGACCTCGGCGTCATCGCGGTGTACCAGAACCGCCACGCGGACGGCGAGGCCCACCTCAAGCAGGCCATCGCCCGTTTCCGCGCCGACGGCAACCGGCCGGGCGAGGCGAGCGCCCTGTGCAACCTCTCCCGCATCCACCTCGCGATGGGGCACACCGCGAGCGCGGTGGCCCTCGCGCAGCGGGGCATCGACATCTACGACGCGCTGGGCCACGCGCTGCGCGGGGCGAACGGGCGGTACGCTCTGGGGCTGGCGCTGACCCGGACCGGGGCGTACGCCGACGCGACCGACCAGTTGCACGAGGCGCTGGCCGTCTTCCGGGACAGCCGGCAGCGGCTGTGGGAGGGCATGGCGACGTTCCGCCTGGCGGAGGTGGACCTGGCGGCCGGGGTCCCGGCGCAGGCCGCCGCCAAGGCCGAACAGGCGCTCGTCGTCCTGCGCGGCATCGGCGGGGAGTGGCGGCGCGGCAACGTGCTGACCGTCCTGGGCCAGGCCCTGAGCGGGATAGGGCAGCCGGGCCGGGCGCAGGTGTGCTGGCGTGAGGCGCTGGACATCTTCGAGGCGCTCGACTCGCCCGAGGCGGCGGCCGTGCGGACGCTGATGTCCTCGACGCTGCCCGCCTGAGACCGCGGCGCGCGTTCATCATTCGTTTATCGCGGCCCGCGATTCTCGTACCAGTCGATCCGTCGCGTCGGGGGGCAGACGGGCCGGCGTTGGCCGCAACGGTACGTTGAACGGCCAGATGTCATCCGCCCGGCGACCCACGGGGGAGTTGCCGGGCGGGCCCGTCCCGTCCGAGCACAGCTATTCAGGGAGCTGAGAACGCTATGAGCGATGCGAAGAAGAAGCCGGTCATCGAGCCGCTCGACAACCACGCCACCGGTGGAGTGGCCCAGCCGCTCGACAACCACGCCACCGGCGGGGTGCTGAAGCCGCTGGACGGCCACGCCACCGGCGAGGTGGCCCAGCCGCTCGACAACCACGCCACGGGCGAACCCGCCTAGACCATTTCCGAGGGGGGACGGGGGAAGCGGTCGCGGCGACGCCGAGGGGGAGCCGCCGCGACCGCTGTACGGGGGAGAGTGTGAGGGGCCCGAGCCGGGGGACGAGCTCGGGCCCCTCCCGCGTGCCGGGGGCCCCGCCGGCCGGGAGCGCGGGGCCGGGCCGCGTGGCAGGGGTGATCGTCCGGGCGTAGCGTCGAGGCCGGGGGCTGTCCGCGTACGCCGTGGGAGGCGACGATGATCCGCAACGTCCTGGCCGCCCTCGCCGTCCTCACCGGGGCGGCGGCCGCCGTGCTGGGCCCGCTCCGCGCGTGGCGGGCCGGGCGGCGCTCCGTCCGGCGCGCGCGGGTCCGACGGCGCGGGCCGGTGCGGCCGTACGCGGCGCCGGGGCCGGAGGACGCCGACGTCTGGCCGCCCACCCGCGAGCCGGGGATGTCCGTGCACACGTCGCCGGAGCCGGAGCCCGAGCCGGAGCCGTACACCGGCCCCGACCCCCGCGAGCCCCCCACGCCCCCGGAGTCCGACCCCCGCGACCCCGTGCACCCGCCGCATCCGCCGCCTCCCCCGCAGGGGTGACGGGCCCGGTCAGGCGCGGGCCCTGTTGCCGGTGCCGGTGCCCTTGAGCGCGTCCAGGGCGTAGACGCAGCGGTCCTTGCTGCACGCGTAGACGACGCCCGCCTGCACGACCGGCGAGCCCGTGATCTCGCCGCCGGTGGCGAGCTTCCACCGCAACTGGCCGCCCGCCGCGTCCAGGGTGTACAGCACGTGGTCGGCGGAGCCGAAGTGCACCCGGCCCTCGGCCACGACCGGTGCGCCGACCACGTCGCCGCCCGCCGCGAAGCGCCACTTCGGGGTGCCGGTGACCGCGTCCAGGGTGTAGAGCGCGCTGCCGCTGCCGACGTGCACGTTGCCCACCGCGACCAGCACCGGTTCGATGGAGGCGCGGGCCTCCGTGGCGATCCGCCAGCGGTCCTTGCCGGTCGTCGCGTCCAGCGCGTACACCGTGCCGAGGTAGTCCGCGAGGTACACCCCGCCGCCGGTCACCGCGGGGCCGGGCGCGAACGCGGGCGGCGACAGGAAGACGGCCGGGGCCTCGAAGTGCCAGCGCACCCGGCCCGAGCCGGTCTCCATCGCCACGACGCGGGTGCCCGCCGCGACGTAGACGAAGCCGTCGGGCGCGGGGGTGACCCGGACCGGGACGCCGCCGCAGGAGGCGGTGTCGCCGATGGGGTACGACCAGCGCTCGATGCCGGTGCGGGCGTCCAGCGCGCGGAGCCGGGCGTCCTGCCAGACGTACACGGTCCCGTCGTGGATGACCGGGCCGGCCTCCGCCGTCTCGAAGTCGCTCTGCGCGCCGGTGACCTCCCACAGCATCTCGCCGTTGGACGCCTCGCGGCCCTGGACGCCGCCGCCGCGGGTGGCGGTCAGGACCGTGCCCCGGTCGACCTTGACCGCGTACACCCACGCGTCGCTCCGGACCCGCCAGCGCTCGTCGCCGGTCAGGGCGTCCAGGGCGTACAGCGACGGGCCGTCCGACGCGTGGATGCGGCCGCCCTCGACGGCCATCGCCCAGGCCACGTCGCGGGTCTTGAACTGGCGCCGCCCGTTGCCCACGTCCAGCGCGTGGACCTCGAAGGACGTCACGTACAGCAGGTCACCGGAGACGACGGGCGTCCCCCACACGTCGTTGGACATGCGGAACCGCCAGGGCCGCCAGCGGTCCGGGGCGGCGGGCGCGGCGTCGGGGGCGGGGGCCGGCGCCGGGACGGGCGCGGCCGGGGCCGTCGTGGCGTTCAGCCCGCCGGGCGGGCGCACCCAGCCGGTCGCGGCGGCCGGGTGCGCGGCGGCGGCCCCGCGCCCCTCCCCCGCACGCGGTCCGGGGCCGATCGGGGCCTTGGCGCCGGGCAGGTGGACCGGCCCGGCGTCGGAGGGCGGCGCCACCGCCTGGGACACGGGCGGGGTGAGCGGGGAGGGCGAGCTCAGCTCGCCCCCGCCGCGCCAGGCGGTGTCACCGTGGGCCGGGGCCCCCGGCGGCCGCGACGGCGGGGGCGGGGGCGTGAGCACGGCGGGCTGGGCGGTGCGTCCGCCGCCCCGGCGGCGCTCGATCATCGCGGTCGCCGAGGTCGGCAGCCAGGCGGAGGCGGTCCCGCTGTCGTCGCCGCCGGCGGCGAAGAGGTGCGGGGCGAGCTGGGCCTGGAGGTCGGCGGGGGTGGGGCGCTGGGCGGGGTCCTTCTGCATACAGGACTCGATCAGCGGCCGCAGGTCCTCGGGCAGCCCCTCGGTGTCGGGGCTCTCCCGCAGGAGCATGAACACGGTCTCGACCGGGTTGGCGCCCCGGTAGGGGGCGTGCCCGGTGGCGGCGAAGACGAGCGTGGAGCCCAGCGAGAAGACGTCGCTGGCCCCGGTGACGCTGCGGGAGTCGCGGGCCTGCTCGGGCGACATGTAGGCGGGGGTGCCGACGGCGACGTTCGTCATGGTCAGGCGGGTGTTGGAGACGCCGGACGCGATGCCGAAGTCGATCACGCGGGGCCCGTCCTCGACGACGAGGACGTTGGACGGCTTGAGGTCCCGGTGGACGAGGCCCGCCCCGTGGATGGACTGCAGGGCCTCCGCGATGCCGGCGGCCAGCCAGCGCACGGCCTGGGTCGGCATGGGCCCGCACTCGCTGACTATCTCCTCGAGCGAGGGCGCGGGCACGTAGGCGGTGGCGAGCCAGGGCACCGCCGCGCGCGGATCGGCGTCGACCACGGCCGCGGTGTAGAACCCGCTGACGGCGCGGGCGGCCTCGACCTCGCGCGTGAACCGGACGCGGAACAACTGGTCCTCGGCCAACTCGGTCCGCACGGTCTTGATCGCCACCCGCCGCCCGGACGCCGAGCGGGCCAGATAGACCAGCCCCATGCCGCCGGCGCCGAGCCGTCCGAGCACCTCGAACGGGCCGATCCGTCTCGGGTCGTGCTGCGTAAGCTGCTCCACCACGTACCTGCCACCTCCCCGTACGGACCTCGGCGACGAGGTCCGCTTATTACCGCCCGGTCGATTCCCGCCCTGCTCAGCGTCTCACCACCGGGCCTCACCTGGCGGCGCGCACCCTGATTCTTCCTGGCGCGGGCCCCGGTTGCGAACCGGGGCGGACGGGTGTCGCGCGCCGCTGCCGGATTCCTGTGCATAAGGGCGGTCTTCGGGACCGCGACCGGCCCGGTGGGGGCGGCCCGACCCTCGGGGGGCGGCGCGGCCCGCTCCCGGTCCGGGGCCGCCCGCGCACGGGGAGCGGGCGGGGCCGGGTCCGGAGGGGCTGCGGGCTCCTGCGGTGGCGGCCCCTCGCGGCGGGCTAGGGGAGCGGTCCGTCGGGCTGGAGCACCGCGAAGGCGGCCCCCTGGTCGTCGTGGAGGACCGCCGTCCGGCCGTACGGGACGGTGGCGGGCGGCCGGGTGATCCGGCCGCCGAGCCGTACGGCGCGTTCGGCGGTGGCGTCGCAGTCGGCGACGGCGAAGTAGACGAGGAAGTGGCTCGGCATCTCGGCCGGGAGCGCGTCCGTGATGACGCTGCGGCCGCCGACCGCCGTGCCCGGTCCCGGTCCGGCGCCCTCGGGGGTCCACACCCGGAAGTCGACCAGCGCCTCCGCGGCGTCGCGGACGTTGCGGCCCGGTGCGTCCGGGTCGGTGGCGCGGAAGCCGAGGACCTGCTCGTAGAAGGGGTCCACCCGCTCCGGCAGGCGGGTGTACACCTCGGTCCAGCAGAAGGAGTCGGGTTCGTTCCGCTTCTCGAAGCCGCCGCGCTCCTCGGCCTGCCAGAGGCCGAAGACCGCGCCGCCGGGGTCGGCGGCCTGCGCCGTGATCGCGGCCCGACCGGCCCGGACCGGTTCGGTGATCACCTGGCCGCCGTGTTCGCGGACCGAGGCGACGGTGGCCCGGATGTCGTCGGTGGCGAAGTGGACGCCCCAGGCGGTGGGCAGCCGTCCGTCCTTCTTGGCGGCGAGTCCCGCGACCAGGCGGCCGTCGCTGAGCGCGTCCGCGAAGGGCATCCCGTCGCCCGCCCGGAAGGTCCAGCCGAAGAGTCCGCCGTAGAAGCGCTTGCCCGCTTCCAGGTCGGAGAGCTGCACGTCCGCCCAGCACGGAGCGGAGTGGGCGAATGCGGCCATGGGACCGGGTCCTTCCGTAGCAGTGACGCCCGTCACAGTCAACGTAGCGTCGGGGCGGGTGCCGCGCGCCCCGGCGTCCGCCGGACGCGTCCGGCGGGAACATGCGCCCGAGGGGCGAGGGCCGGACGCTTGAGGGGGACGGAAGTTGTCCACCGGTGTTGTCCACAGGCTGTTGATAACACTTTCGCCGCGCGGCGCTTCCGGCTCCGCCACCCCCGTAACCCCTGGCCGAAAAGCATCGCCTCTGCCCGTGCGCACCCCGCCGATCCTGGGGCGTTCCCCATTTGCAGTCGGCCGAATCGCGCTCCCACCCCCCGTCGGTAAGCTGACGGCATGACAGGACAAGTGCGCACCGTCGACGGCCGCGTGGCCGGTCGACGCGGTCAGGCGACGCGGCAGAAGCTGCTCGACTGTCTCAGCGAGATGCTCAGCTCCTCGCCGTACCGGGACGTCAAAGTCATCGACGTCGCCCGGAAGGCGGGGACTTCACCCGCGACTTTCTACCAGTACTTCCCCGACGTCGAAGGCGCCGTCCTCGACCTCGCCGAGGAGGTCGCCAAGGAGGGCGCCGGCCTGACCGAACTGGTCGCCGGGCGCTCCTGGGTCGGCAAGGCCGGCTGGCAGACGTCCGAGCAACTGGTCGAGGGATTCCTCGACTTCTGGCGGCACAACGAAGCGATCCTCCGGGTGATCGACCTGGGCGCGGCCGAGGGGGACAAGCGGTTCTACAAGATCCGCATGAAGATCCTGAACTCCGTCACCGGCTCCCTCGCCGACTCCGTGAAGGAGTTGCAGAGCAAGGGCAAGGTCGACAAGGACGTCAGCCCGGCGGCGGTGGCGGGCTCCCTGGTCGTGATGCTGGCCGGGGTCGCCTCGCACCAGAAGGGCTTCACCACCTGGGGGGTGAAGCAGGCCGAACTCAAGCCCAACCTCGCCCTGTTGGTGCATCTCGGCATCACCGGCAAGAAGCCGGCGAAGTAGCCCGCCCGGCACCGCCCCCCTCGCCGGGCGGCCTCCCGCCGGGCCGCCCCCGTCCTGTCTCGCCGACGGCGGACCACCGCGCATCCCGCCCGTGGTCCGCCGTCGGCGTTCCCGCACCCGCCGGGCAGGGGGGCCGCGCGGACGCGTCCTGCGGTGCAATGGCCCCATGAGCGATACGCCCGGCCACCGCGCCTTCCTCGACCTCCTGCACGCCCAACGCGTCCGGGACGCCGACCTGCCCGCCTTCGATCCGGCCGCCGCGCCGCCGACGCCGCTGCCCCTGTTCCACGCCTGGTTCGCCGAGGCCGTCGCCGCCGGGCAGCCCGAGCCGCACACCATGCACCTGGCCACCGCCGACGCGGCGGGCCTCCCCGACGTACGCGCGCTGGTGCTGCACGACGCGGACGAGCGGGGCTGGCACTTCGCCACCCACGCCACCAGCGCCAAGGGCTGCCAGCTCGCCGCCCGCCCGTACGCCGCGCTCAACTTCTCCTGGGCGACGCGGGGGCGGCAGGTGCGCGTCCGGGGCCCGGTCGCCCCCTGCACCCCCGCCGAGAGCCGCGCCGATCTGCGCGCCCGCTCCACCGGGGCCCTGGCCGCCGCCCTGACCGGGGCGCAGAGCGAGCCCGTCGGCTCGGTGGCGGAGCTGCACCGGGCGGCGGACGCGGCCTGGGAGCGGGCCCGGACGGACCCGGACGCCGAGGCCCCGACCTGGACGCGGTACGTGGTCGAACCGGCCGAGGTGGAGTTCTACCAGGGCGACGCGAGGCGGCGGCACGTACGGCTGCGCTACCGCCGCACCGGGGCCGAGGACTGGAGGCGGGAGCTGCTCTGGCCCTGAGCGGCGGCGGGCCGGCTCACGCCGGGCGGCTTCGACACGAAGGGGCGCGCGTCCGGCGTACGCGGCCGCACACGACGGGCGGGGACGCGGGCCCGGCGTACGCGGCGGCACTCCACGCGGGCCCGGCGTACGCGGCGGCACCCGACGGGCCCGGCGTACGCGACCGCACACCACGCGGGCCCGGCGTACGCGGCGGGGCGCGGGCCCCGCGCGCGGGGCGGCTTCGGTCCGCGACGGGACCCGCCCGGTTCGGGCGAGAAAGGGGCACTATGGGAGGGGCGACGAGTGACAGGCGAGCCGTTGGGAGGCGCCCCATGCCACGAGCCCGTTCCCGCTACGCCCCCGACCGGGGCCTGACCGGTCGCATGGTCGTCACCATGTTCCTGATCGGCCTGCTCTACGTCGTCTTCGTGGGCGTGCTCCTCGCGGCCCTGCGCGGCTCCTGGCCGGTCGTCCTGATCATCGCGGGCGGGCTGTTCGTCGCCCAGTTCTGGTTCAGCGACCGCATCGCGGCGTACGGCATGGGGGCCCGCGAGGTCACGCCCGAGCAGGCCCCCGAGCTGCACGGGGCCATCGACCGGATCTGCGCGCTGGCGGACCTGCCCAAGCCGAGGGTGGCCGTCGCCGAGAGCGACGTGCCGAACGCGTTCGCCACCGGGCGCAACGAGAGGACCGCCCTGGTCTGCGCGACGACGGGGCTGCTGCGCCGCCTGGAGCCGGAAGAACTGGAAGGCGTCCTGGCGCACGAGCTGGCGCACGTCGCGCACCGGGACGTCGCCGTCATGACGATCGCCTCGTTCCTGGGGGTGATGGCGGGGGTCATCACCCGTGTGGCCCTGTGGGGCGGCTTCGCGCGCGGCAGGCCGAGCAACGACCCGGCGGGCGTGCTCCTGCTGCTGATCCCGCTGATCAGCGCCGTGGTGTACGCGGTCAGCTTCCTGCTGACCCGGTTGCTCTCCCGCTACCGCGAGCTGTCCGCCGACCGCGCCGCCGCCCTGCTCACCGGCCGCCCCTCCGCGCTCTCCTCCGCCCTGACGAAGGTCAGCGGGCAGATGGCCCGCATCCCGACCCGCGACCTGCGCAAGGCGGAGCCGTACAACGCCTTCTACTTCGTCCCGGCGTTCGCCTCGAAGGAGAGCCTGAGCCGGCTGTTCTCCTCGCACCCGACGCTGGAACAGCGCCTGGACCAGCTCTCCCGCATCTCCGCGGACCTGTCGCGGTGAGCGGACCGGTGGCGCCCCGCCGATGGGCCCGCCGTTCCGCCCCGTGGAAACACGCAGAAGGAGTCGTCTCCCGTGGGCCTGCTCGACGCGATCCTCGGCCGGAGCAAACCGGTCCGCCCCGATCTCGACCAGCTCTTCGCCGTGCCCTCCGCCGCCCTCACCCTCCAGGCGGCCACCGGCTTCGCCCCGACCGGCCGGGGCTCGGTCTGCTTCGCGGGGGTGGAGGGGGGCGGCTTCGCCCGGCTCCAGGAGGACGTGCGGGAGCTGCTGGACGCGGACACGGGGCGCGGGGGCGTCCCGGTGGAGTTCAGCCGGGACGCGTACGGCTACACCTGGCTGCTCGCCGACCACCCGGCCGACGACTCGGCCGCCCTGGTCAACGACCTGCACGCGGTCAACACCCTGCTCCAGGACGGCGGCTTCGGCCCGCACCTGCTCTGCTCGCTGATCGGCTTCCGGGACGCCGGGGGCCGCTCGCTGGCGCTGGTGTACCTCTACAAGCGGGGCTCGTTCTATCCGTTCGCCCCGCTGCCCGGCGCCGCCGACAAGCGGGACAACGCCCTGGAGCTCCAGGTCAGGGGCGTCCTCGGCGACGACCTGCGGGTGGAGCAGGACCTGTCCCGGTGGTTCCCGGTGTGGGGCGCGCCGGGGCTGTGACCGGGCGCGCCGGGCCGTCTCACCGGCGGACCGGGTTCGAGCGCTCCGCCCGTACGAGCAGTCCCGACATCCGGTCCCCCGGCGGTCCGTCCGGGGCGAGCGCCGGCCAGCGGGCCGGCGGTCCGTCCGGGGCGAGCGCCGGCCAGCGGGCGAACAGGGCGCGGAAGACGACGCACCCCGCCAGGCGGGCCGGCGGCGCGGGAGCACCTCCCGTACGGGATCGGCAGCCGCTGGTGCGTCGGCGAGGCGCCGGCCGACCTGGAGCTGTCGACCGCCCTGTCCACGCCCGTGGCGCGGTTCCACTCCGGCGTGGAGCACCTGGACCCGCTTCCCCGACGTGCGCACGACGCCGCTCCCGGCCCGCCCGCCCCTGGGTCCGCGGCCCCGCTGTGCGTCAACAACCGTACTGCATATGCCTGTTGATGGTGCGTCAGTCATGCCGCCGGCCCCGCTTCCGGGCGGTGGGGCACGTTCCGCCAGAGGTCCCGAGACGGAGTCCACCGCTATCCGGCCACCGGCGCCGTACGGCGTTTGACCGCCGGGACGGTTGGAAACTGACCCAGCAGCCTGCAGAGGAGGCCTCTTGCTGGTCCTGCTGGATCACCCGGTCCCGTCCTCCGTCGAACCGCTGCTGAACCATCCGAGCGTGCTCCACCGCCCCTCGCTCACCGCCCACGCGTACGCCCGCCGCGGCCGGGCGCTGGCTCGGGACCGCCCGGACGTCCTGCTCACCCGGTCGCTGCCCGCCGCCGCCGAGACGGCCGCCTGGAGTGCGGCGGCGGGAGGGCGCGCCCTCCTCGTCGTCCTCCTCCAGGAGGGCGGCGGGCTCGCGCCGGACGGGCAGGAGGACGGTGTACGCCCGCCGCCCGTGCCTCCTCCCGACGGCCCCCTGCCCGGAAGCGGCCCGGCCGTTCCCCGGCCGCGCGTGGTCGTCTGCCCGGCGGCCGGGGCCGACGAGCCCGCGGCGGAACGGTACGCCCGAGCGCTCGCCGCGGCCGAACACCGCCTGCTGGCCGAGCGGGTCGCCCCGGCGCTCGCCCGCCGCCCCGGCCCGGCCCGCGCGGAGGCGGGCTCGGTCGTCCTGGTGGGGGCCGGGGTGGTGAACCTGCTGACCGGGCTGCGGCTGCTCCGGGCCGGCCACCGGGTGGCGTTCTACGACAGCGGCCCCGACCCCCGGTCCGACGCGCCGTGGACGTCGTACGGGTGCAGCCGGGGCGGCGGCGACGCCCGGATGTTCACGCTCACCGAGGCCGACGGCTACTTCGGCAGCCCCGGCGGCGGGCCGGTGCCCTTCGCCCGGCCCGTCAAGGACCGGGGCTGGGGCCTGGCGGACCTGGCCCGGCTCGACCCGGCCGAACGGGCCTGGGTCGAGGACAACGCCCGCGTGCCGCACTGGCTGGCCCGGTCGTACACCGAGAGCGTCCTCGGGTACAACCTGCTGGCCGAGCGGCTCTGGCAGGAGCTCCGACGGGACGAGCCGGCGCTGTTCCACGGGGTCGGACTGCGGGAGGGCATCCTGCGGGTCTACAGCGACCCGGCCGTCCTGGCGGCCCACGTCGCACGCCAGCGGGCCCTGACGTCACGCCGCTTCGAGGTCCTGTCCGCCGACCGGGTGAGCGCCCGCCACCCGGCGCTGGCGGCGGCGCACCGGGCGGGGGCCTTCGTCGGCGGCCTGGTGGTGCAGGGGTTCACCGTGCAGGTGCACCGGTTCCTCGGCGTCCTGGCGGACACCGCGGAGCGGGCCGGGGCGGTGTTCCACTGGGAGCGGCCGGTGGACGGCCTCGTGCCGGGCGGGGGCGGCGCCCCGGACGGGATCAGGTGCGCGGACGGCGAGAGCGTCCGGGCCGACCACTACGTCCTCTCCCCCGGGGCCTACGGGGGCGCCCTGCTGCGCGGCACGGCCTCGGACGGGCTGATCCACGGCGTCGTCGGCGTCTGGCTCACCCTCCCCGACCCCGGCCGGGGGCTGCGCGACTCCCTGAAGATCAGCAGGAGCGGGCACACCGCCGCCGACGCCAACGTCACCGTGACCGAGGGCCCGGACGGCCGCCCCCTGCTCACCGTCGGGTCGGGTTACGGCTGGACGGGCGGCGATCCGCACAACATCGACCCCACCCAGCTCGAAGCGCTCCACGCGGCGGTCGACGACACGGCCGCCGCGTTCTTCCCCGACGCGTTCGACGCGGCCCGGCGGTCCGGTCTGCTGGCGGAGAGCAGGCGGTACTGCGTGCGGCCCTGGACCGCGTCGAGCCTGCCCGTGTTCGAGACCGCGAGAACCGCCCGAGGCGGCCTCCTGGTCGTCACCGGGGGCCACAACACCGGCGGTTTCGCACAGGCCCCCGTGACCGCCGACGCCGTTCGCGCGGCGCTCGCCGGAGAAAGCCATCCGATGCACACCGATTACCACCCGAACCGGCTCCGTATGTTCTACGGACGGAAGAATGCGAGGCTCCCGCGATGACGGACGCAGCGGCGACCAACGACGAGACGGCGTGGCAGCAGCGAGGCAGTTCCTTCGGTGACGGCGTCAGCGCCTACGAGAGCACGCGGCCGGGATATCCGGTCGAGAGCGTGCGGTGGATCCTCGGGACCGAACCGCTGGACGTCCTCGACCTCGGCGCGGGCACCGGCCTGCTCACCCGCGTCCTGACGGCCGAGGGGCACCGGACCTCGGCGGTCGAACCGGACGACGCGATGCGCGCCCGCATCACCGCGACCGCTCCGGGCGCCACGGCCCTGGCCGGCAGCGCCGAGCACATCCCGCTGCCCGACGCCAGCCTGGACGCGGTGCTGGTCAGCCACGCCTACCACTGGTTCGACCACGAGCCCGCCCACGCCGAGATGGCGCGCGTCCTGCGCCCCGGCGGGACGCTGGCGACCCTCTGGAACCTCCGCGACGAAGAGGTCCCGTGGTCGGCCCGGCTGTCGGAGATCCTCGCCGACGAGGACACCGGGGCCGACCCGAGCACGCCCGCGGCGATCATGCTGCACGGCGCGCTGGAGGCGCTGCGCACCCAGGACGACCAGTGGCTCACCGGATGGCTGCGGGACCCGTCCTTCGGGCCGGAGTTCGGCCCCGTCGAGCAGGGGTTCTTCCCGCACTCCGAACCGAAGACGATCGAATCCCTGCTCACGCTCATCACGTCCCGGTCGTATTACCTGACGTCTCCCCCGGAACGGCGCCGGGAGATCGAGGAACGCATCCGCGAACTCGCCGCCGAATTCCCGGAACTGAAGAACGGCAACACCTTCGAGCTACCCTACGTGACGGTGGTCTTCACCACGGTCCGCCGCTGACGGCCCGTACCCCGGCCGGGAGTTCCACCGCGTCCCGGCCGGGCCTTCCACCGCCGACATCACCGGAATCGCCGAAGGGGTCAACGGTGCTCCCACCCGTCGCCGCGTCCGCCTGCCCGTCGCCCGACGGCCGGGAGGCCCGCTGGGAAGGCTTCTTCACCGGTCACCGGGTGTGGGACGAGGCGCGCGTCGCGCAGAGCGCCGAGCGCCTCCTCGGCCTGGACACCGAGACCGTGGCGAAGGTCGCGAACGAGGTGGTGCGGCCGTACCGGGCACGGTCCGGCGGACCCGCCCCGTCGCTCCTGCTGCACACCACCACGCCCTCGATCAAGGCGTTCGACGGCGACCTGGCCGCCCTGCTGGGCGGCCAGGAACCCCACGACGTGACCACCTACGTCGAGGCCAGGTCGGTGTATCTGGGGACCCCCGGCGACCTCACCGTCGGCCGCACCGCCCCCTGGGCCGAGGCCGCCGCGCTCCGGGGCGTCCCCGCCGTCGACATCGGCGACCTGGACCACTACTACCTGACCCACGCCCTGCTCCTCATGGCGGAGGCCCACGAGGCGGGCGCGGACACCCCCCTGGGCCAGGTCGTCGACTGGCTGCGCGACCACCCCGACGCGGTGGTCCGGCTGTACGCGCTGGACGTGGAGACCCAGGTCCTGCTGCTCTGGCTGCGCCGCCGCGCCGGGCTCGCGGAGCTGGCCACCGACGCCAACAGCCCGGCGGTCGCCACCGGATGGAACCGCAAGGACCACATCCACCCCACGGTGGCCGAGGCCCGCGCGATGCCCGCCGCCGCGCTCCTGCTCCCCCCGGACGAACTGCTCGCCGCCGAACAGCGCCTGAGCCGGGCCCACCAGCGGCTCGGGCTGACGATTCCCGTCCTGCCCGGCTACACGATCCCGCGCGCCGGGGCCGACCCGGACGCCTTCGTCGCCGACGTGCTCGCCGCGGCGGCCCTGCTCCGCACCCGGTACGGGCTCGCCCGCGCCGCGCTCAAGCCGAGCGACGCGGGCGACGGTGCGCGCATCGCGGGGAACCTGGACCTCGCCGACGCCGACCGGCTCGCCCGCGAGGCCCGAGCGGCGTACGCGGTCGGCGACGACCACCTGCTGGAGGCGTGGGTCTCCTTCCTCACCGTCTCGCCGGAGCACGGCTCCCCGCGGGACGCCGGCGTCCCGGTCGTCCCCTCCGGGCACATCCGCCACGGGCAGGTCGCCGAGGGGCTGACGCTCCAGATGCTGGACGGCTACGCCTGGCGGGGCAACGACTACGTGGACGAGGCCGGTTGGCGCGGACTGGGACTCCCGGAGCACGCGTACCGGACCGTCCGCTCCTCCCTGGAGGCCGTCCGCGCGGCCTTCGACGGTCCGCGGAGCGCCGCGGACGGCAGCAGCGGCGGGCTGGTCACCGGCGGGATCGACTTCGCGGTGGGCCGCCTCGGCGGCGCGTTCGGGGACCGGCTCGTCGTCGGGGCGATCGACTTCAACCTCTCCGCCCACGGAGCGGAGAGCCTGCGCACCTTCCGGGACCGGGCCCGCGAACGGGGCGTCGCGGAACCGTACGCGGCCACCCGCGTCTTCCTTCCCCCGGCCGACCGTACGCTCCGTCAGATGGACGCCGCCGCACGGTCGATGGCCGAGCCCGGAGCCCTGCTGGAGGCGGTGGCCTGCGTGCCGCGGCGATGGGGCATGGTCGCGGCGACCGGCGACTCGCCGGCCGCGGCGGCGGCCCGCGCGGACGCGCTGGTCGCAGCCCTGAAGGGGCCCGACTCCGGCCCGTGACCGATTCGCAACCGATTCCGGTCTTGACCGAGACCCATCAACCGTGCGGGCGGATACGCTCCGGACCATGCCCAACAGCCCCTCCCCCGAAGGCGGTAGCGCAGCCCTCGCCGTCACCGACCGTACGGACGACCGGCCCGTCTACGTCATCGGCGGCGGCCCCGGCGGCCTCGCCACCGCCGCCGCGCTCCGCGCACGCGGGGTGCGGACGCTGGTGCTGGAGAAGTCGGACCGGGTCGGGGCCTCCTGGCGCGGCCACTACGACCGGCTGCGCCTGCACACCACCCGCCGCTGGTCGGCCCTGCCGGGGCTGCGGATGCCGCGCCGGTTCGGGCGCTGGGTGAGCCGGGACGACCTGGTGCGGTACCTGGAGAAGTACGCCGACCACCACGAGCTGGAGGTGGTGACGGGCGTCGAGGTGACGCGGATCGACCGGTGCGCCGACGGCTCGGGCGACTGGCAGCTCACCGCCACCGGCGGCCGGGTCCTGCGGAGCCGCGCGGTCGTCGTCGCCACGGGCTTCAACCACACCCCGCGCATCCCCGACTGGCCGGGCCGCGACGCGTTCACCGGGACCCTGGTGCACGCCGCCGAGTACCGCGACCCGGCCCCGTACGCCGACCGGGACGTCCTCGTCGTCGGCATCGGCAACACGGGCGCGGAGATCGCCGCGGACCTGGCGGAGGGCGGCGCGTCCCGCGTACGCATCGCGGTCCGCACGCCCCCGCACATCGTCCGCCGCTCCACCGCGGGCTGGCCGGCCCAGGCGACCGCCGTCCTGGTACGCCGCCTGCCGGTGCGGCTGGTCGACCGCGCGGGCGCGCTCCTGACCCGCGTCGCCGTACCCGACCTCTCCGCCCACGGCCTCCCGCGCCCCCGCACGGGCCTGTACTCCCGCGTCCGGCAGGGCGCGATCCCGGTCCAGGACGTGGGCCTCGTCGAGGCGGTGCGCACCGGCAGGGTGGTCCCGGTCGCCGCGGTCGCCTCCTTCGACGGGGACACCGTCGTCCTGGCCGACGGCGCGCGGATCACCCCGGACGCCGTCATCGCCGCCACCGGCTACGACCGCGCCCTGGAACCCCTCCTCGGCCACCTGGACGTCCTGGACGCCGCGGGCCGCCCCCTGACCCGCGGCGGCCGCACCCCGACCCACGCGCCGGGCCTCTACTTCACCGGCTTCACCAACCCGATCAGCGGAATGCTCCGCGAGATAGCCCGCGACGCCGACCGGATCGCCCGCCGAGTGGCCCGCTCACGCCACTGACCCACCCGCGGCACGCGGGCCCCTGGGTCAGCGGGCGTTCGGCGACGCCTCGGACACCGGCGCCCCGGCCGACCAGAAGGGGGAGCGCACGTTCGGCCGGGGAATCTCGACCCCCTCGTACGCGGGGCCGTGCGGCGGGGAGACCGGCGGACGCACCTCGGACTTCTCCACGCACGGCGTGTTGACCTCGAAGTGGGCCTGCCCCTGGTCGGCGATCTCGACAGTGACGCCGAACCCGTCGGGCGTCCGGGCGAAGATCGCCGGATACTTCTTGCTGGGATTCACCGACGTGATCTCGAAACCGCTCTTCTCCCAGTACCTCTCGACCATCCCGAGGAAGCCGCCTCGGCGTGCCTCGGAGATCACGGTCATCACCGTGCGGCGCCGAGTGACGTCGCAGCTTCCGTGCGTCGTGTCGTCGTGCGCCCACTGAACAGCGGGCTCGATGCTCTCCAGCGTCGCGTCGAGGAGGGCGTCCGAACGCTCGGCCGCTTGCTGCATGTTCATGGTCTCTCCGTCCTCCGCCGCTCCCGGAGTTCCGCACCCGGCAAGCAGCGCACTGGCCAGAAGGAGGGTCAGGGCCGGTCCCGCGGACCGGCTCACCGGTGCTCCGCCGAGGTGATCTCACTGTTGCGCGCGGACACGGCATCCTTCTCCGGCGTGAAGTACTGGGAGTGGGCATCGAACATACCCCGGTCGCGGACCGGCCTCGGCCCGTCGTCGGCGTCGAAGCGTCGTCCTGCTCGCGCGCCCCGCGCGAGGTCGGCGCGCGGGTCCGGGCGGGCCACTACCGTGGGGCCGGAGACCCGCCGCCGTGCGCCCCGGTGGGCGGTGGCGGGGCCCCTTCTGCTCGGGAGTCGACGATGACCGTTCGCCGTGTCGTGCCCAACATCCGGTCGAGGGCCGTGCCGGAGAGCCGGGCGTTCTACGGACTGCTCGGCTTCGAGGAGGCCATGGACCTGGGCTGGATCACCACCGTCGCCTCACCGTCCCACCCCCAGGCGCAGGTCAGCCTCATGACCCACGACCTGACCGCCCCGGTCGTCCCCGACCTGAGCGTCGAGGTGGACGACGTGGACGCGGCCTACGCGGTCGTGCGGGCGAGCGGCGCCGAGATCGTCCACCCGCTCCAGGACGAGGAGTGGGGCGTGCGGCGGTTCTTCGTCCGCGACCCCGACGGCCGGGTGGTCAACGTGCTGAGCCACCGCTGACGCCGTGCCGGCCCCGCTCACCGGGGCCGGTGTGACGCCCGCCACGTCCGGTCGTGTCACATCCTTCCGCGCCGGTTCCGTCCCCTGAGTGACTGGACGACACCGAAGGAGCACACCATGACCGCCCGACTCAACGCCTTCACCAGCCCGACCGCCGGCAAGCTCATCAAGCACCTCGTCTCGGCGGGCGCCGTCGTCTCGGGCTCGGGGCTGCCCGCGGCGACGCAGGAGCTGGTGAAGATCCGCGCCAGCCAGATCAACGGCTGCGGCGGATGCCTGGACATGCACACCAAGGAGGCCGCCGCGGCCGGGGAGACCTCGCTGCGCCTCAACCTGATCGCGGCGTGGCGGGAGGCCACCGTCTTCACCGACGCCGAGCGCGCGGCACTGGAGCTGACGGAGCAGGGCACCCGCATAGCGGACGGCGCGGGCGGGGTCCCGGACGACGTCTGGGCGAACGCCGCCCAGCACTACGACGAGGAGCAGCTCATCGCCCTCGTCTCGCTGATCGCCCTGATCAACGCCTTCAACCGGCTGAACGTCGTCCTCCAGCAGCCGGCCGGGGGCTACCAGGCGGGAATGCTCGACCAGTTCGCGTAACCCGCCCGGCCCGGACCGCCCGGCCCGCACCGGTCGGGCGGTACGGCCCAACCGCCCCCGCCCGCCTGCATAAAGTGGCTCCCATGGACGTGTTCGACGAGCTGTTGCGGGGCGTGCGGGGCAGGGGCGCGGTGTTCGGCCGTTCGGTGCTGTGGCCGCCGTGGTCGCTGCGGTTCACGGACGGGGCGTACCTGACGCTGTGTGTGCCGTTGCGCGGCGAGGGCTGGATCGTGCCGGAGGGCGGCGAGCCGCAGCGCGTACGGCTCGGCGAGGCCGCGATCGTCCGGGGCCCGGCGCCGTTCGTCTTCACGGACGACCCGGAGAACCGTGACGTGGCGGGGCAGGTCGTCGGCGTGCGGGAGGTCCACTGGGGCCTGGGCCAGGACACGGTCCTCGCCCCGGACGGCGGCCCGGAGGTCGACGGCCCCACCGCGTTGCTGGTCGCCGCGTTCGACGTGCAGGAGCAGGTCCCCCAGCGTCTCCTGCGGGCGCTGCCGCCGGTCCTCGTGGTGCCCGACGAGCACGACTGCACCCAGATGCGGGACTACCTGGCGGCGCAGATCCGCGGTGGGCGGCCGGGGCATCAGATCGTCCTCGACCGCCTCCTGGACTGGCTGCTGGTGTGCACCCTGCGGGACTGGTTCGCCCGTCCCGAGGCCAACCCGCCGGGGTGGTACGGCGCGCTCGGCGACGAGGTCGCGGGTCCGGCGCTGCGGGCGATCCACGAGAACCCCGCGCACCCCTGGACGACGGCGGAGTTGGCGGCCCGCGCCGGGGTGTCGCGGACGACGCTGGCGAAGCGGTTCACGGAACTCGTCGGCGACGGCCCGGTGGCGTATCTGACCGAGTGGCGCATGACCCTCGCCGCCGACCTGCTGACCCGCTCGGAGCTGACCGTGGCGGCCGTGGCCCGGCAGGTCGGCTACGCCGACGCGTTCGGCTTCAGCGCGGCGTTCAAACGGCTGCGCGGCGAGAGCCCCAGCGCCTACCGCCGCGAGGCGGTCGCCACCGGCGCGACGGGGTGAGCGGGGGGCGCGGCGCGTAGGGGGCCGTGTAGGGGGTGCGTGCGGGGAGAGTGCGTGCGGGGGACGTACGGGATGACGCGTACGAGGGGGATGCGCGTGCGCGTCGGGAGCACCCCGTACGCCGGAGCCCGCCCAGCCCCCAGGGGCCCGCCCCGTACGCCGGAGCCGCCCGCATACCGGGGGCTTGCCCCGTACGCCGGAGCCCGCCCGAACCCCAAGAGCCAGCCTCGTACGCCGGAGCCGCCCGGACCCCAAGAGCCAGCCTCGTACGCCGGAGCCCACCCGCGGACCGGGGCCCGCCCCGTACGCCGGAGCCCACCCCCACACCGAGAGCCCACCCCGCACACCCGGAGACCCCCGGAGCCGCCCGGAGCCGCCCGGAGCCGCCCGGAGCCGCCGCGAAGGACACCCCGAGACACCGGGAAGGGGCGCATCCGCCCCCTCCCGGCTCATCTCCGCGTCAGCTCCACACGCCCCGCGCCGCCGCGTCGCGGACGAACTCGGAGAAGTCGCGCGGCTCGCGGCCGAGCGCCCGGCGCACGCCGTCCAGGACCGGCGCTTCCTTGCTCGTGGCGATCGGCCGCAGCACCGACGCCCAGAGCGCGGCCGCCGGCTCCGGGACGCCGCGGGAGACCAGGCCCGCGCGGAACGTGGCCTCGTCGATCGGGAGGTACGCCGCGCGCACCCCGCCGGCCTCCGCGATCTCCTCCAGGACCTCCGCGACGCCGAGCGCCCGCGGGCCCGACAGCTCGTAGACCTCGCCCGTGTGACCGTCCTCCGTCAGCGCGACGGTCGCCACCTCCGCGATGTCGTCGGCATCGATGTACGCGGCCTTCCCGTCGCCCGTGGGCAGGGCCAGCCGGCCCCCGCGCACGCCTTCGAGGAAGTCGCCCTCGCTGAAGTTCTGGGCGAACCAGCCGGGGCGCAGGATCGTCCACGGCACGCCGGAGGCCCGCACGGCCCGCTCGGCCGCCGCGTGGGTGGTCTTGCCGTCGTGGTCGTCGCCGAAGTAGCCGGGTATGCCGGTGCCGCGCGCCGACAGCAGCACGAACCGCCGGACCCCGCTCGCGGCGGCCTGCTCGATGAAGGCGGGCGTCGGGGAGGACGCGCTGTCGAGGGGGACGATGTAGACGGCCTCGACCCCGTCCAGGGCGGTCTTCCAGGTGGTGCGGTCCGCCCAGTCGAAGGGGGTGTCGCCGGACCGCGAGGCCGCCCGTGCCTCCACTCCCCGTTCGCGGAGGAGGGCCACCACCCTGCGGCCGGTCTTGCCCGTGCCGCCGGTCACCAGCACGGGGCCCTGCGTCGGCGTTGCTGCGTTCTGTGTCATGGCCCCAGCCTGGCCCGGCGGGAGGGGCGCGCCCATGGCTCAGCGTCCGCGAAGGATGTCCGAACGTCCGCCGACCGGGACCGGGACCGGGACCGGAGGCCGCCGGGGCGGAGACGACCGGGCCGCAGACGCGACTGAGGCCCGAATCCAGGGGATTCGGGCCTCAGTCGCGTCCATCAGTAGCGGGGACAGGATTTGAACCTGCGACCTCTGGGTTATGAGCCCAGCGAGCTACCGAGCTGCTCCACCCCGCGTCGGTGAACACCACACTACGCCACCGAGCGCCCCTCCCCGACCACCGGAGCCGCCCCCCGGCCCCGGCCCGCTCCGGCGTGCGCGGTGGCGGTCACCCCGTCCGCCGGCGCTCCCACGCCCCCAGCCGGTCGAGCACGCCCCACGCGGCCGCCGCCCCCACCGCGTACCAGAGCAGGTCCGGCGGGTTGAACGTCGAGCCGAGCACCCACCGGGCCGCCGTGCTCCGGGCCGCCAACGCTGCCGGTACTCCGGTGAGTTGCGCGAACTCCACCGCCCAGCTCACCGCCAGCCCCCATACCGCGGCACGGGCCGGGCGGTGGCGCAGGCGCGGGACGAGGAGCACCGCCACGGCGCAGAGCAGCACCGTGTAGAGCGCGTCCCCGGCGTACGCGCCGGCGTCCGCCGCGTACCCGGTCGCGCCCGCCGCCGCTGCCGCCCGGACCCCGAGCCCGGCGGCGACCGTGAGGGCGGCGGCCGCCAGCGCGGCGAGCCGGGCCCGGCCGTCCCCCCGGCCCGCGTCGGCCGGGCGCCCCGTGCGCCGGCGCGCGGTGCGGGCGCCGGTCACGCGACCCGTCGCAGGCCGCGGATCGGCCGGACCACCAGGAGCACCGCCACCGCCCCCATGTTGATCACGGCCGCCGCCACGAGCAGCTCCGCGGCCCCCACCGCCTCGGCCACCGGGCCGGCGAGGGCGCGGCCCGCCGCGACCATCAGGAGGGAGCCCGCCACGTCGTAGGCGTGCAGGCGGTTCAGGGCCTCCGGAGGGACATGGGTCTGGACCGTCGTGGACCACATCACCAGCCAGAACGCGGCCGCCCCGCCCGCCAGCGCCTGTCCCGCCGCCAGCACCGGCACCGGCATCCCGAGCGCCAGCACCACCAGGCTCACCGCGACCAGCGGCAGCGCCGCCGCCCCGGCCGCCAGCGGGCGCGAGGGGCGCAGCCGCAGGGCGAGGAGGCCGCCGACGACGCTGCCCGCCCCGCTCACCGCCATCAGCATCCCGTACGCCCCCGAGCCGTGCTCCTCGGTGACCAGGACGGCGGTCAGCGGGAGCATCGGGCCGAGGACCGCGAAGCCGTACACCGTCCAGACCGCGATCACGCCCCACAGCCAGGACCGGGCCCGGAACTCCCGCCAGCCGTCGACCAGTTCGGCGGTGAACGAGCCGCGCCGCACGTCGTCGTGCGGGGCGGGGGCCAGCCGCAGCAGGAAGAGGCAGGCACCGGAGACCGCGAAGGTCGCCGCGTTCGCCGCGTAGACCGCACCGGCGCTCGCGAGCCCCACCAGCGCTCCCGCGAAGGCGGGTCCCGCCATGGCCATCAGCGCCTCGGAGACCCGGAGGACGGCATTGGCGCGCTGGACGTCGGCGGCGACGCGGGGGACGGTCGAGGCGACGCCGGGCTGGAAGAGCGCCGCGCCGACGCCGGCCACGGAGCTGAGGAGGTAGACCGACCACAGCGGCGGGTTGCCGGTCGCGAAGGCCACGGCGAGCACCGCCGCGCCGACGAGCCGCAGGGCGTCGGCGATGATCATCATGCGGCGCGGGGTGAACCGGTCCGCGAGCACCCCGCCGAACAGGACGAACACCGCCAGCGGCCCCATCCAGGACGCCAGCGCGTACCCGACGGCGGAGGCGGGCCGCCCCGCGCCCAGCAGCCCGGCGGTGAGGGCCACGGGGATCATGCCGTCGCCGAAGAGGGCGACCGTGCGGGCCACGAAGAAGTACCGGAAGTTGCGGTTCCACAGCTTGCGGGGACCGGGGTCGAAGCCGAGGGGGCCACCGGGGCCGGGCGGCGGCGGGGGGCGTCGGTCGGCGGGGGCCGCATCAGGGGCGGACGCGGTGTCTGTCGGCTTCGTCATCACGTCAGTAACCTGTACCAGCTCGTGGTCTATACCAGCCACCGAGTTACGTCGCGCGTCCGCCGGACGCCCGCCGCGCGCTCCGAGGAGGCCGCCATGCCGCACCGCGTCGTCGTCCTGGCCCTCGACGGGCTGCTCCCCTTCGAACTGGCCATCCCCCAGCGGATCTTCGGGCTCGGCGCGGGGGCGGGCGGCACGCCGCTGTACGACGTGGTGACCTGCTCCGTCCGCCCGCCGGGGCCGGTCCGGACGGACGCGGACTTCTCCGTCCTGGTGGAGCACGGCCCGCGCGCCCTCGCCACCGCCGACACCGTGGTCGTCCCCGCCTCCTCCGAGCGGGGCCCGGTCTTCGAAGAGGGCAGGCTCACCGAGGAGTTGGCGTCCGCGCTCGACCACGTCCGGCCGGGCGCCCGCAGGGTCTCCCTCTGCACCGGCAGCTACGTCCTGGCCGCCGCCGGGTATCTGGACGGCCGCCCCGCCACCACGCACTGGTCCGCCGCCGACCGCTTCCAGCGGATGTTCCCGCGGGTGCGCGTCGACCCGGACGCCCTGTTCGTCGACGACGGCGACGTCCTGACCTCCGCCGGCGCCGCCGCCGGGATCGACCTCTGCCTGCACCTGGTGCGCCGCGACCACGGGGCGGCCGTCGCGGACGAGATCGCCCGCCGCGCGGTCGTCCCCCCGTACCGGGACGGCGGGCAGGCCCCGTACATCCACCGCCCCCTCCCCGAACCGCCGTCCGCGAGCACCACCGCCGCCCGCGCCTGGGCGCTGACCCGGCTGGAGCGGCCGATCCTGCTGAGCGATCTGGCGGCGCAGGAGGCGATGAGCGTACGGACGTTCACCCGCCGCTTCCGCCGGGAGGTGGGGGTCAGCCCCGGCCAGTGGCTCGCCCGGCAGCGGGTGGAGCGGGCCCGCCACCTGCTGGAGTCGACGGACCTGCCGGTCGACCGGGTGGCGCGCGACGCGGGCTTCGGCACGGCGACCTCGCTGCGCCAGCACTTCCAGGCGGCCGTGGGCGTGCCGCCGACGGTCTACCGGCGCACGTTCCGCTGCCCGTCGGGCGCGCCGCCGGCGGACCGCCGGGCCGGGGCCCGCGCCGGTCAGGCCGCGGTGCCGCGCGGGACGTCCACCTCGGCCGCGTAGAGCCCGGTCCCGCCCTCGCCCGCCGCCTTCCGGCGGGCCGCCGCCGCTTCCCGTCCCGCGAGAGCCGACACGGGCCGCCGGGGCGGTACGCACACCGCCCGCACGTCCGGCCCCGGCTCAGACCAGGTTGCGGGAGAGGTAGGAGGGCGGCTCGCGGACTTCGCCGCCGCTCCGGATGACCACCGGGGGCGGCTCCTGGCACCGGGCCGGGCCGTAGCGGTCGATCTCGCACCAGATCTGCTTCCCGGCGCCTTCCGGCTGCCAGCCCCAGCGGTCCGCGAGGCCGTCCACCAGCTCCAGGCCCCGGCCGTTGGTGTCCCCGCCCTCCGCGTGGCGCTGGAGCGGCGGGCGGGCGCTGGCGTCCGCGACCTCGACCCGCACCGTCTGGGTGGCGCCGCCGCTCCCGCCGGTGCCGAACAGCATCCGCAGCACCGCCGGGCAGCCCGTGTGGACGACCGCGTTGGTGACGAGCTCCGAGATCAGCAGGATGAGCGTTTCCGCGAGCGGTTCGTCATCCCCTATCCCCGACCCCACCAGACGCGACCGCGCCCACCTGCGGGCCCGCCCCACCTCCGCGGGGTCCGGGCCGACCTCCAACTGAACCTGAAGCACCTGCACCGCTCACACCATCCGAACCGGCGGACACATCGCCTCGCGCCTCCTCAGGGTCACGGAACGTGATTCCCTTACGCGACAGCATGGTTGACGTACAGTCACCGCAACAAGCGCTTCGGGCATATTCCAGCGCGAAGGAGTACCCGTGGTGCATACTGTGCGACGCACGTTGCGGGGATTCGAACAGGAGCACGTAGGGACGGCGGGAATCGCTTCCCGGACGGCTCCGGCGCAGCTCCGGCGCGAGCCCTCGGTCCGGACCGGGGCCGCCGCACAGGCCGCCCCCGGATCGCCCGGTTCCAGAACCACTCGCATCCCACGGAGGGTACCCGAGCCGGGACCCGACTCCACCCGGTGACGAACGAGGCAAACGACGCAAGCCGGTACGGACCGTTCCGGGCGCGCTGCGTCACCCTCGATCCCCCCGACTTCCCCCACCGCTTCCGCACACGCACGGGTGGTCCGGGCGCGGGACGCGTCGCCCCCGCGCCCCGGACCGCCCCCGTCGCGCCCCTCCGGCGCGTGCCTACGCGTCCGGTTCGATCACCGTGAAGTACGCGGCGAACGCGGCCATCACGTCGCTCTCGGCGATCTGCCCGTCCCGGTCCGTGTCCAGGCTCCGGGCGGCGGCCCCCGCGGCCTCGGCGTCGGCCCCCAGCACCCGCAGGGCCCGCTCCACGGCCGCCACCGACGCTCTGCCCCCGTTCTCGCTGTCCGCGACCGCGATGGCCGCCCGGAGGAAGGGCCGGGCGATCTCCGCGAACCGGTCCGGGTTGTCCCGCAGCCGCTTCACCGCCCCGCCGACGAACTCCTCGCGGGTGACCCGCTGGTCGCCGTCCACGTCGGCGATGCCCGCCATGCCCTGCCAGAAGGCCTCGGCCCCGGTGTAGAGCGCCTGGCCCTTGTCGCAGCGGGCGGTCGTGCCGAACTCGGTGAGCAGGCCGGCCGCCGCGGTGTTGAAATCGGCGCGATCGATGTAGCCGTTGCCGTCCTGGTCGAAGGAGGCGAAGCGGTGCGCGATCTTACGCTCGTACTCTGCGCTGTCCATGCGGGGAGCGTACGACGCCCGGAGCCTTCACGTGTCACCGAGGCGCATCACCCGTGTGACAACCGCGGTTCACCCGACCGTCACGTCAGGCGCTCAGCGGGCGGCACTCCTCGTCGGTCGCCGCCGGCGCGTCCGGGTAGACGTCGAAGAGGCGGCGCACGCCGAGCGCGCCGAGCACCTTGTTGACGTGCGATCCGTCCTCCGCGCCGCGCGCGGGGAGGACCAGCCGCAACCGGCCGCCGCAGGACTTCATGAGCCGCCGGGAGGCGATCAGCACGTTCACGCCGCTGGAGTCGCAGAAGAACACCTGGGACAGATCGAGCACCACATCGTGCTGCCCCTCGGCGACCGCCTCGTGGACGGACTGACGCACGACGGGTGACGACACGAGATCCAGTTCACCCCGTATCCGCAGCACGGTCCAGGAGCCCTGCTCGGTCTCGTCCACCTTCAGCGCCACGCGACTGGACCTCTCGTTCCGGGGCTCCCGGCAGTACCGGAAGTGTCCGTTCCTCCTCGCGGCTGCCCCACCGCCCCTCCATGAAACACCGGAACACCCGCGCGGGCCTGCGGAATTTACGGTGGAAAAGCTCACTTCGGCCCGTTTCCCCTGGTCAGACGGGGCGAGCAAGCATACCCGGCGGAAATCGACTACCGTCGACCGCCATGCTCCACGGGAACGGAGTCGACGCGAAGACGCGCCCTCCGCCCGTCCCGCGCATTACATTCGGTCCCCACGGGCAGAGCGCGGAGCACGGAGCGGGGCACGGGCAGGGCTGGGGGTTGCATGGCGAAGGACACACCGCCCCGCTGGGACCGCCGGATGCGGCAGCGGTTGACCCGCGGGGAGGCGGCGGCGCTGGGCGAGCTGTACGACCGGTTCGCCTCGCTCGTCCACAGCCAGGCCCATCTGATGCTCGACGACGAGGACGCCGCCGACCTGGTGACCCGCGAGGTCTTCCTGGAGATCTGGGAGGACCCCGGCTCCTTCGACCCGGACCAGGGCTCGATGCGCTCCTGGGTCGCCGGGCTCACCCACCGCCTCGCCGTGCGCCGGCTGCGCGTGACGGCGGCCGCCTGCCACGAGGCCCGGTACGGCGAGGGCGCGGCCCCCGACCCGGAGGAGCTGGAGCGGCGGGTGCGCCGCGCCACGGCGGCCGCCCGCGCCGACTACATCGTCTCCTCGATGCCCGCCCCGCTGCGGCAGGCCCTGGAGCTGGCGTACGTCCGGCGCCGCGACTACCGGCAGGCCGCCGCCGATCTCGGGGTCACCGAGGACGAGGCCCGCCGGCGGCTGCGGCTGGGGCTGCAACTGCTCTCCACCGCGGGCGCCCGCCTGCCCGAGGGGGCCCCGCCGCCCGGTCACGGACGGGACCGGTGAACGGCGGCGGGCGCGAGGGCGACGGGCCCGGCGACGAGGTGCGCGGCGCGCGCCGCATACCCGGCCCGCGCGGCCCGGCGGACGACCTGGACCCGGCGTACGCGCCGGTGTACGCGCCCCCGCCAGGCCGGCGGGCGCCGGACGACGCGGTGCCGGAGCAGGCCGGGCCGGACGACGCCGCGAGCGAGGCGGCCGCCCCCGGTGGCGCGGGGCCGCCGGAGGGGGTGGCGGACGCCGGGACCGGGGAGCCGCCCCGTACGCCGCCCGTGCCGGACCTCCCGCACCGGGTGCTCATGTCCCTCCTCGGGGCGTGGGCGCTGTCCGCCTGCTCGGCGGAGGAGACCGCCGCCGTCGAGGACCACCTCACCGGGTGCGCCCCGTGCGCGGACGAGGCGCTGCGGCTGCGGGACGCGGTGGGGCTGCTGCACACCGACGGCTCCCTGGACCTCGACCCGACGCTGCGGAACCGGGTGATGGAGGGCTGCCTGAGCCGCCGCCCGGCCCGCGTGCCCGTACCGGAGTGGGCCTCTCCGTACGACGCCGAGACCGCCCGGCTCGACGCCCTGCTCCGCGACATCCGGGACGTGGAGTGGCACGCCCCGGTGCGGCTGCGGTGGTTCGAGCACGAGCGCGCCGCCGCCCGCAGGACGACGGTCGCCGGGGTGATCGGCCATCTGACGGCGGTCGACGGGCTGCTGTCCGCCGCCCTCGGCCTCGACGACCCGCTCGGCGGCGGCGACCCTCCCCCGGACCCCACCGAGCGCACCGAGCGCTACTGGTCGGCGGCGCGCCAACCGTGCACCCGCGCCGTCCGCGAGCCCTGGCGGGACCAGAGCCACGAGCTGATCCGCACCGCGTCGTTCGCCGGGCGCAACGTCGCCGAGCTGTCCGTCTCCTACGGGGACTTCGCCCTGCCGTTCCAGGACGCGCTGCTGGAGCGGGCCTTCGAGTGCTGGGTGCACGGCGGGGACATCGCGGACGCCGTGGACTACCCGTACCGGCCCCCGTCCGCCGCACACCTGCGCCGGATGATCGACCTCGCGGCCCGGCAGCTCCCGGCCGCGCTCACCCGCCGCCGCCGCAGCGGACTGGCCGGACCGGCCAGGGACCTGGTCGCGGCCGGGGCGCCGGGCCGCTCGCTCCATCTGGAGATCGAGGGCCACGGCGGGGGCGACTGGTACATCGCGCTGGACTCGCCGGCCGCCCTCGGCTCGCCCGAGCGCACGGTGGCGCGGGTCGCCCTGGACGGGGTGGAGTTCTGCCGCCTGGTCGCGGGCCGCGTCGCACCGGTGGAGGCCGCGGCGGGTCAGGAGGGCGACCGCGAGGCGATCGACGACGTCCTGGCCGCGGCGGCGTCGCTCAGCCGGCTCTGACCGGCCGGCGCGGCGGCGGGCCCGCGGTCAGGGGAAGATCACCGTGCGGCGGCCGTTGAGCAGGATGCGCCGCTCCGCGTGCCACTTCACCGCGCGGGCCAGCGCCCGGCACTCCACGTCCCGGCCGACGGCGACGAGCTGGTCCGGGGTGACGCCGTGGCCGACCCGCTCGACCTCCTGCTCGATGATCGGGCCCTCGTCGAGGTCGGCGGTGACGTAGTGGGCGGTCGCGCCGATCAGCTTCACCCCGCGGGCGTGCGCCTGGTGGTACGGCTTGGCGCCCTTGAAGCTCGGCAGGAACGAGTGGTGGATGTTGATGATCCGGCCGCTCAGCCGCTTGCACAGGTCGTCGGAGAGCACCTGCATGTAGCGGGCGAGGACGACCAGCTCGACGCCCTCCTCGCGGACCAGCTCCAGCAGGCGCGCCTCGGCCTCCGGCTTGGTGTCCCTGGTCACCGGGAGGTGCCGGAAGGGGATGCCGTACGAGGCGGTCAGCTCGGCGAAGTCCGTGTGGTTGGAGACGACGGCGACGATCTCCACCGGGAGCGCGCCGGTGCGGGAGCGGAACAGCAGGTCGTTCAGGCAGTGCCCGAACCGGCTGACCATCAGCACCACCCGCATCCGCTCCGCCGACCGGTGGATCTGCCACTCCATGCGGAAGGCCTCCCCGACCGCGGCGAAGCTGGCGCGCAGCTTGTCCACCGTGACGGTGGCGTCCGCCGAGAAGTGGACGCGCATGAAGAACAGGCCCGTGTCGTGGTCCCCGAACTGCTGGCTGTCCTCGATGTTGCAGCCGGTCATGAAGAGGTAGCTCGACACGGCGTGCACGATGCCCTGCTTGTCGGGGCAGGAGAGCGTGAGGACGTACTGCTCCGAAGCGGCGGCGTCCGGGGCGGCGGGGGCGGGCTGCGACGCGGTCATCCCCGTAGGGTGCCACACCGCTCCGGTGTCAGGCGGCCCTGGTCATGATGCGGATGACGTCCAGCGGGCGGGGCGGGATGTCCGGGTCCTCGCCGTCGTTGCCGGCCAGCAGCACGTGCGCCTCGCGCGCCGCCCGGACGGCCTCCGGCCAGCCGGGGTGCTCCAGGTAGGCGGAGACGGGGGCGTCCGCGCCGACCTGGTGCATGATGCGCAGCACCCGCAGCGCGGCGGTGTCCACGGCGGCCGCCTCGGCGGAGTCCCGGAAGATGGCGCCGACGTACTTCTCGGCGGACCAGTTGTCGAGCCAGGTGTCCTCGACGAGGCGGTACACGGCGTCGGTGACGTCCCCGTACCCCTCCCGGCCGGCGAGCCAGCACGCGTGGTGGAAGACCGGGTCGGAGAGCATGTGCAGCGCCGAGCGCACGTTGGTGCGCCAGCGCCACCACGGCATGTCAGTGAGCGGCATACCGCCCATGGTGGAGGAGCGGCGGCCGCGACGGGAAGAGTTCTCCGAACCTTGCTGCACGGTCGTCGATCGTACGTTCCCCCGACCTTCCCCCGCACAGCCCCCCGCAATTCACCTGGAGGTCACTGAGCGTTGAGAACCGCACACCGCGCCGTTACCCCGCGCGCGGAAGACTCACGGTCCATGACCGGACGGCGACGCCCTTCCCTGACCCGCCCCTTCCCGCGCGTGATCGGAGCTGTGGCGGCGGGGGCGCTCTCGCTCACCGGCTGCGGGGCGCTCCCCGGCGCGGTCGGGGGTGCCCCGGAGCCCGTGACCGTGATGACCTGGGCGCCCGACCGCTCGGACGACATCAACGCGGTGAAGATGGCCGGGGTGCCCGCGATGGCCCGCACCTACGCCCGCTGGGTCAACGACACCGGCGGCATCGACGGGCGTGAGCTGCGGGTGCTCGTCTGCGATGAGGGCGACACGCCCCTCGGCGCCGAGCGGTGCGCGCGGGAGGCCGTCGACAAGGACGTGGCCGCCGTCGTCGGCTCGTACAGCCGGCACGGCCAGAGCTTCATGCCCGCGCTGGAGGCGGGCGGGGTCCCCTACATCGGGGGGTACGGCGCCTCCACCGAGGAGTTCAGCAGCTACCTCTCCTATCCGGTCAACGGCGGCCAGTCGGCCCTGCTCGCCGGCCACGGACGGCAGTTGGCGAGCCGCTGCGAGCGGGTCTCGCTGGTCCGGCCGGACTCGATCGGCGGCGACGTCATGCCGCAACTCCTCAACCACGGGCTGCTGGCCGGCCACCGGCCCGAGTCCACCGACATCCTGGCCCCCGAGAGCGCCACCTCCTACGACGAGCAGGCCACGACGGCCCTGGAGCGGTCCGGCGGCAGTTGCGTGACGGCGGTGCTCGGCCCGCGTACGGAGACCTTCTTCGACTCCTTCCGCCGGTTGGAGGAGGACGGCGAGCGCGTCAGGATCTCCTCGGTGCTCGGCAGCGTCAGCCAGCCGCTCATCGACCGCACGGGCGGCCGGAACAGCCCGTTCGAGGGCGCGTACGTCACCGGCTGGTACCCGGACGCGGGGGACGCCCGCTGGAAGGGGATGCGCGAGGTGATCCGGAGGTACGCCTTCGGGGACAACCGCATCGACCCGGACGACACCGCCGTCCAGACGACGTGGATCGCGTACACGGCGCTGCGGGCGGCGGTGGCGGCGATCGACGACCGGGAGGTCACCTCGGGCCGGATCATGGCCGCCCTCAACCGGGGCACCGAGGTGGACACCGGCGGGCTGACCCCGACGCTCCGCTGGCGCTTCAGGGACCTGGTCGGCACGGCCGGGTACCCGCGCATCGTCAACACGAAGGTGACGTTCCAGGTGGTCCGCGAGGGCCGTCTCACCGCTCAGAAGAGGGGTTTCGTCGACGTCGCGGAGGCCCTGGCGGAGCCCGCGGCGCGGTGACGGCGGGCCGACTCCCGCGCCGGGCGGCCCGAGCCGATCCCCGCGCCGGGCGGCCCGAGCGGCCCGGCCCCCGCCCGCGGTGCGGGGCCGGGGCGGGCCGCTCAGGCGGTCACAGCTCGACGTAGGTGTGCTTGGTGAGGCCGTACTTCGCGGCGATCACGTTCCAGAGCCGGGACGCCTCCCGCTTGGCCTGGGTCGCCACCCCGCTCTGCTGGTTGCCGCGGGCGGTCTCGTTCGTCGAGCGGGCCTGGCCGCCCTTGCAGACGCCCTTGTTCTTCTTCGCCTGCCGGGCCCAGGCGGCGTAGTGCTCGTCGGCCGCGGCGGACGCCTTCCAGGCGCGGGTCAGCGAGGCGGTCAGCTCGGCGTGGCGCGGCAGCTTGTCGAGCGTCAGGCCGTCGAGCCGGGTCACGAGGTCGCGGCGCTGCCGGGCGGCGCCCCGGAGGTCGGAGTCCGCCCGGTCCAGGTCCTTGCAGGACTTGATCTTCTCGACCGCGCTGATCACCGCGGCCCGGCTGTCGTTGCTGTCCGCGAGCAGTCCGTCCAGCGCCTCGGCCTGCGGCTGGCCGGGGTCGACCGGCTTCTCGGGGCTGGGGGTCGCGGCCGGTGAACTCGCCGCCACGACCGGCTGCCCGGCCTTCTCGCCGGAGTCGTCGCCGCCGCTCATCAGCGCGCCCGCGCCGAGCCCGACGACCGCGCAGACGACGACCACCGCGGCGATCAGCGTGATGTGCGCGGACCGCCGGCGCGGGGGCTCGCCGCCGCCGGGCGGACCGCCCGGCTCCGTGCGACCGGGGGACGACGGCGGGCCCGCGCGGTGGCCCTGGGCGGTCGGGTGCGGCAACGGGCCGCCGGGGGGCGGCTGCTGGGGCTGGTACCCGTGCTGGGGCACGCCCTGCTGGTACGGGGGCGGACTCTGCCGGTACGCCGGGGGCTGCTGCCGCGCGTCGGGGTGCGGCCGGTGCGCGGTCGCGCCCGCCGGGCCCTCCGCGCGGAACAGGTTGTCGAACTCGGCGGGCGGCTGCCGGTCCTCCGGCGCCCCCGGCCTGATCCCGTACGCGTCCCCTCCGGGCACGGGCGGCAGGTACTGGGTCGCGTCGGCGTGGGCGGCGTCGGCGCCCACGCCCGGAACGGGGGCGATGTACTGGGTCGCGTCGGCGCCGCCGCCCGGAACCGGGGCTATGTACTGCGTGGCATCCGCGCCGCCGACCGGAGCGCCCGAACCGCGCGGGACCGGGGCTATGTACTGCGTCGCGTCCGCGCCACCGCCCGGAACGCCCGAACCGCCCGGAACCGGGGCTATGTACTGCGTCGCGTCCGCGCCACCACCCGGAACGCCCGAACCGCCCGGAACCGGGGCTATGTACTGCGTCGCGTCCGCGCCACCACCCGGAGCGCCCGAGCCTGCCTCCGGCGGCAGCGGCCGCGCGTACGGCAGGGGTTGGGAGCGGGGCTGCTGGTTCGGGTCGGGCTCCTGCGGGTACGCGCCGGTCCGGCGCGGCTGCTGGTACCCGGACTGCTGCCGATACCCCTCGCCCGGCGCGGGCTGCGCGGGCGGCAGGGGCTGGGCCTGCGGGCGCGGCTGCTCCTGGGGCTGCGGATAGCCGTAGTGCCCCGCCTGCGGTGTCCCCGCCTGCGGCGGCTCGTCGGGCTGGGACTCCCGAGGCCGGCCCCAGGGCTGACCACCCGCGGGCACCGCCCGCACGTCCGGCCCGCCCTGTCCGGACGCGGACTGTCCGGGAATCCAGGGGCCGCTGCCGTCGGCGGGCAGCACGACCCCCTCGTACGCGGGTCGTGCGGCGGGGAGCTGCTGCTCGCCGCCCTGGCCGCTCTGCGTCACCGGGACTCCTCCATGGGAACTACGGAACCGTCGGCTCACGCTATCGGGTGGCCGCCCCCCTCCGCCAAGCGCGTGGTCCCGCACACCCCCTCTTCACAGGGCCGGTCGCGCCCGGCCCCGTCCCGACCACGCCCCGCCCACGCCAACGGCCGGACCGCGCCCGCCCGCAGCCCGGTCCGTCGTGTGCCGGGGGGTGGTCCGCCTTGTGGCGGGGGCCGGTTCGCCGTACGACGCGGTCCAGTTCGCCGTACGACGCGGCACGGTCCGTCCGGGGCCCGGTTCGCCGTGTGCCGGGGCCCCGGAGGTTCAGGCCGCCTGGAGTTCCAGCCGCTCGCCGAACTCCCGTACCGCCGGCTCCTGGGAGAAGGGCGCCAACCGCTGCTGGAGGTCGTCGAGATACTCCGCGCCCCGGCTGGAGCGCACCGTCCCCAGCAGCTCCATCGCCCGCGTGCCCGTGTGGCAGGCCCGTTCCACCTCGCGCTGCTGGACCTGCGCCGAGGCCAGGAGGACCAGCCCGATGCCCCGGCGCCGCGCGCGACTCTCCGGCAGGGTGGCCAGCGCCTCCCTGGCCCGCCGGGCGGCCTCCTCCGCCTGCCCCAGGTCCCGGTGGCAGTGGGCCAGTTCGTCCGCGAGGTAACCCGCGTCGAAGTGCGCGATCCAGGCCGGGTCGTCCCCGGCGTCCGGGTCGGCCTGCTCCAGCGCGGCGATCGCCCGGCCGGCCACCGCCTGGCAGGCGCGGGCGTCCCCGAGCAGCGCGTGGCCGCGGGCCTCCGCCGCGTAGAACATCGCCTGGGCGCGGGGCGTGGCCTGCCCCCGCGTCCCCTCCTGCGCCGCGCGGGCCAGTTGGGCGATCTCGCGCGGGTTGCCGAGTTGGGCGGCGAGGTGGCTCATCGACGCGGCGAGCACGTAGCCGCCGTACGCCCGGTCGCCCGCGGCCTGTGCGAGCCGCAGCGCCTGGATGTAGTACCGCTGGGCGAGGCCGGGTTGGCCGGTGTCGACCGCCATGTAGCCGCCCAGCTCGGTGAGGCGCGCCACCGCGCCGAAGAGCGCCCGCCCCACCCGTTCGCGGTACGCCCCCGAAAGCAGGCCGGAGACGACGCTGTTGAGGTAGTGCACGAGCACCGGGCGCACATGGCCGCTGCCGAAGCGGTGGTCGAGGTCGACGAGGGCGCTGGTCATCGCCCGTACCGCCTCGACGTCGGCCATCCCGACGCGGGCCCCGGCCGACCGCTCGACCTGCGGGTCGGTGCCGGAGATCAGCCAGTCCCGGCTGGGCTCGACCAGCGCGGAGGCGGCGACCGCCGTGCCGGTGAGCAGGTCGCGGCGGCCCACGTCGCTGCGCCACAGCTCGCAGACCTGCTCGACGGCCCCGGCCACGGTGGGCGCGTACTGGAGACCGACGCCGGAGGCCAGGTTCTTGCCGTTGGCCATGCCGATCTCCTCGATCGTGACCGTACGGCCGAGCTTGCGGCCGAGCGCCTCGGCGATGATGCCCGGCGCCCTGCCGCGGGGTTGCTGTCCGCGCAGCCAGCGGGCCACGGAGGTCTTGTCGTAGCGCAGGTCGAGTCCGCGCTCGGCCCCGACCATGTTCACGCGGCGGGCGAGCCCCGCGTTGGAGCAGGCGGCCTCCTGGATGAGCGTCTGGAGCCGTTCGTTGGGCTGGCGGGCTACGAGTGGCCTTGCTGCCATATGTCCCCCTGGAACAGTCGGTACGGGCAGTTTGCGATGGAAGGGATCACTGCCCGTCACCTGTGCAAGAAATGCGCCCATTCCATCGATATTCGGTACGAGCACGACGTGTTGACGCCGCAGTGGCGGACCGGGCGGCAGCCCTGGGGGTGGTTACCCGCACTTCGCCGGGATGTCTCCCGCGCGCCCCCGCCCGTGCACCGGTGCGCCCCGTGTGCGGGTGCGGTGCGCCGTGTGCACGGCGCGGGCCCGCGCACGCGTCCTCCGGGGCCGCGGACCGGGTTGCGTGCGGGCCGGCGCTCGTGCGCACCGGCTTCCGTAGGGTGGCCCCACCAGTGGCGTCTTCGAAAGGCTGTGCCATGCCGGACCGGGCAGACGCGCGTGAGGGAGCGGACGCGCGTGAGGGAGCAGACGGGCGCGGACGAATGGACCCGCGCGCGGGAGGGGGCCCGCGCGAGGGCGCGGGAGCGCGTGAGGACGCGGGAGCGGTGGCGGGCGGCGCGCGCACGGCGCGGCCCGCCGTGCGCATCGAGGGGTTGTGGAAGCGGTTCGGGGACCAGATCGCCGTGTCGGGGATCGACCTGGAGCTGCCCGCGGGGAAGTTCGTCGGGCTCGTCGGCCCCAACGGGGCGGGCAAGACGACCACCCTGTCCATGGTGACCGGCCTCCTGCGCCCCGACCGGGGCAGGATCGAGGTCGCCGGCCACGACGTCTGGGCCGACCCGGTCGAGGTCAAGTCCCGGATCGGAGTGCTGCCGGAGGGGCTGCGCCTCTTCGAACGGCTGTCGGGCCGCGAACTGCTCGCGTACAACGGCCGGTTGCGGGGGCTTCCGGGCGACGAGGTCGACAAGCGGGCCGCCCAGCTCCTGGACGTACTGGATCTCGCGGGCGCGCAGCACAAGCTGGTCGTGGACTACTCGACCGGGATGCGGAAGAAGATCGGACTGGCGGCCGCGCTCCTCCACAACCCCGAAGTGCTTTTCCTGGACGAGCCGTTCGAGGGGGTCGACCCGGTCTCCGCGCAGACCATCCGGGGCGTGCTGGAGCGCTACACCCGCTCCGGGGCGACCGTGGTCTTCTCCAGCCATGTGATGGAGCTGGTCGAGTCGCTGTGCGACTGGGTGGCCGTGATGGCGGCGGGCCGGATCAGGGCGCGGGGCACGTTGGCCGAGGTGCGCGGCGACGCCCCCTCCCTGCAGAGCGCCTTCCTCGAACTGGTCGGCGCGGGCGGCCGGGACGCCGGGGACGCGCTCGACTGGCTGGGCGGCTCCCGATGAGTGTGCTGGACGCCCCGGCGGGCGCGGCCGCCCCGACGGCCCCCGTCCAGGGCCTGACCTCGGTCTTCGTCCGGCTGAAGCTGACGCTCCTGCGGAACGGGCTGCGGCAGTCCGGCGGGCGCAGGGCCGCGTTCGTCGCCTCCCTCGTCCTCGCCCTGCTGTTCGCGGCGGGCCAGGTGCTGGGACTGGTCCTGCTGCGCGGCCACGACCACGCGAGCACGGTCGTGGTGCTGCTCACCGGCGTGGTGGCGCTCGGCTGGGCGGTGCTGCCGCTCTTCTTCCCCAGCGGCGACGACACCCTCGACCC
This sequence comes from Streptomyces sp. NPDC041970, assembly GCF_055588985.1. Classification (NCBI taxonomy): domain Bacteria; kingdom Bacillati; phylum Actinomycetota; class Actinomycetes; order Kitasatosporales; family Streptomycetaceae; genus Streptomyces; species Streptomyces sp. NPDC041970. The sequence continues at coordinate 122,583 of NZ_JBVJCD010000002.1, read as the reverse complement.
GACCCGGCTGGTCATGCTGCCGCTGCGCCCGCAGCCGCTGGTGCGGGCCCTGCTGGTCTCCTCGATGGTCGGCATCGGCCCGTTGTTCACCCTGTGCCTGGTGGTCGGCTCGGTCCTGGCGCTGGCGCACGGGGCGGCGGGCGCGGTCTTCGCGGTGCTCGCGGTCCCGTCGGCGTTGCTGTTCTGCGTGGCGCTGTCGCGGGCGGTCGCCACCGCCAACGTACGGCTGCTGAACTCCCGCAAGGGCCGCGACCTCGCGGTGCTCAGCGGGCTGGTGATCGCGGTGGGCCTCCAGTTCGTCAACTTCGGCGCGCAGCGGCTCGGCCGGGCCGGCGGGCTCTCCGCGCTGGACCCGGCGGCGGACGTGGTCCGCTGGCTCCCCGGCCCCTCCGCCCTGGGGGCGGTCGACGCGGCGTCGCGGGGCGCGTACGCGGTGGCGGTCCTCCAGGCGCTGATCACGGCGGCCGGGCTGGCGGCGGCGCTGTGGTCGTGGCGGCGGAGCCTGGTGCGGCTGATGACCTCGCCGGACGCCTCGACGCCGGGCGCGGCGGAGTCGGCCCGCGCGGAGTCGGGGACGGACCGCACGGGCCTGGCGGCGCTGCTCCCGGAGGGCCGTACGGCGACGGTGGTGCAGCGCGGTCTGCGGTACGTGGCGCGGGACCCGAAGACCAAGGCCGCCTGGGTGACGGCGTTGGCGGTGGGGGCGATCGTCCCGCTGCTCAACGCCGCCCAGGGCACCGGCTCGGTGTACTTCGCGTGCTTCGCCGCCGGGATGCTCGGGATGCAGATGTACAACCAGTTCGGCCAGGACACCTCGGCCTTCTGGATGGTGGCCCTGACGATCTCCTCGACCCGTGACGCCTACGTCGAGCTGCGGGCGCGGGCGCTGACCCTGCTGCTGATCACCCTGCCGTACACGGTCGTGGTCTGCACCGCGACGGCCGCGGTGATCGGTGACTGGCGGTCGCTGCCCGCGGCGCTGGGCCTCTCCCTGGCGCTGCTGGGCGCGATGACGGCGACGGGGGCGGTGGCGTCGGCGCTCTTCCCGTACTCGATCCCGCAGGACGGCGCGTTCAAGAACGTGGCGCCGGGGCAGGGCGGGCTCGCCTGGATCTCGATCCTCGGCGGCATGGCGGGCTCCGCGCTGCTGGCCGCGCCGGTGCCGGCGCTGACGGTCTGGATGCACCTGGCGGACCACCATGACGCGCTGTGGCTGCTGGTGCCGGTGGGCGCCGCGTACGGGGCGCTGATCGGGTGGGCGGGGCTGCGGTTCGCCGCGCCGCGCACGGCGAACCGACTGCCGGAGATCCTGACGGCGGTCAGCAAGGGGTGACGGGCGGAGCCGTGGGCCGGCCGACCGGCTGGTCGGGCGGTCGGGCGGTCGGCCGGTCGGCCGGTCAGCACAGACGGCCGGTCAGGCGGTCGCGCGGTCAGGTGGTCGGGCGGTCAGCCCGGACGGATGGTCAGCTGGTCGGGCAGTCGGCCGGTCGGCCGGTCGGTCGGTCGGTCGGTCAGCCCAGACGGCCGGTCAGGTGGTCAGCCCATCAGCCGGTCAGGGCGAACGGTTGGCCGGAGGCCGGGGCGGGCCGGGGTGTCGCGGGCGGCTGAGGCGTCAGGGGGCGACCTGTTCGCGGTCCTCCCGGTTGTCCTCCGCGAGCTGCTCCAGGAACGGCTCCACCGCCGCCCGCCAGCCCTCGGGCTGGTCGTAGTGGACGAGGTGGCCCGCGTCCGCCACCTCCGCGTACTGCCCGCGCGGCAGGACGCGGACCATCTCCTGGGCCTCGGCACGGCCCAGCTCGCCGTCGATGCCGCGCAGCACCAGCGTGGGGCAGGAGACCTGGGCCAGCTCCTCCCAGTGGGCGTCGTGGACCCAGGTCGCGCGGGAGCGGAGCATCTGGCCGCGCGAGAAGACCGGGCGCCAGCCGTCCTCCCGCTCGGCCATCACCTCGGCGTAGAACGCGCCGCGCGCCGGATTCGGCCGTTCGACCCAGGGGTCGTCCTCGCCGAACCACTTCCGTACGTCCGCGAGGGTGGCGAAGGGCAGCGGCCAGGAGGCGAACCAGTCGCTCCACTCGCGCTGGGACGCGGCCCCGAGAGCGGAGGCCCGCATGTCGCAGATGACCAGGGCCCGCACCAGGTCGGGGCGCTTGGCGGCGAGCTGCCAGCCGGTGAGCGCCCCCATGGCGTGGCCGACGACGGTGACCGGGCCGAGCCCGAGCTGTTCTATCGCGGCCTCGGCGTCGCGGACGTAGGCGTCGCGGGTGTACGGCCCGTCGGCGGGCTTCTCGCTGCGGCCGTGGCCGCGCTGGTCGAGGCCGACCGCGCGACAGCGCTCGGCCAGCCAGCGGGCGGTCGGGGCCCAGTGGGAGGCCCGGCCCATCAGCCCGTGCAGCAGTAAGACCCCCGGCGCACTGTCGTGCTCCGCACGCCCCTTGGGCGGATCGGCGAACTCCCACGCCGCGAGGCGTACGCCGTCGAACCCCGTCACATCGATGCGCCGCACCATCGTCCTGGCACCCCCTTCTGGTCCTCGATCACCGTCTGGTCGCACCCCGCAGGCTATCGAACTTATATTCGAACACGGGGGTTCGGCCTCGAATAACCCACGTTCGAGTGACACCTGCCGAGGATTGACGCCGAGTCTTCGGGGGAGATTTCCAGCGGGAGGCGGGCCGCTCGGGGACAAGGGCCCGTAGGGAGTGACCTTGAGAGCTCGGGGCTCCGGGTCAACACGGGGGAGGACCGGGGGGGGGGGGGGGGGGGGGGGGGGGGGAGGGGCGGCCTGGGGGGGGGGGGGGGGGGGGGAGGGCGGGGGGGGAGAGGGGGGGGGGGGGGGGGGGTTTGGGAGCTTTTGGTTTCGTATCCCCCCCGGGCACCCCCCCCCCCCCCCCTCCCCCCCCCCCCCCCCCCGCCGCACGTCCGGGGACGTCCCGACGGCCGGTTTCGCCCGGCCATGACAACGATGCCGAGCGGCGACGCGCTCCGCCGCTCCCCTTTCGGGAGGACCCGCCCTCGCGCTTCCGGGGCCAGGGCGGCGTGCGGCTCGTCGGGGACCGCCCGGTGGGCGTGCCGGTACGACGGGCGCATTCCCTGCTCCCTCCCCGAGCGTGCCGGCCGCGGCCGGTCGACTCGGTCGACCCCTTCAGGCGTCTGCCTGGCCTCAGCCTGGCACGCGATCGCTCCGGGCGCTGCGATTCCGGACGGAAAGCGGAAAGCGGGCGCCACGGCGGTGCCGTACGGCGGTCGTGCCGCCGGAGAAACGGAGAAGCACCGGCGCTCGACGGCGGACACCGACGCTCGGCGACGGACCTCGGCACCCGCCGACGAACACCGACGGACGCCGGCGCACGCCGGGCGACGGACGCTCGGGGTCCGGCACTCGGGGCCAGCGACGGGCGTGAGCGCGTGACGGCGGCTCGGCGCCCAGCGACGGACAGGAACACCTGGCGGCGGCTCGCCTCTCAGCGCTCAGCGCCGGGCGGGGAGCACCCGTCGACGGCTCAGCGCTCAGTGCCGGGCGGGGAGCGCCCGTCGACGGCTCAGCGCTCGGGGACCGGCGTCAGCGCATGGCGAGGGCTCAGCGCTCGATGGAGGACGTCGACACCCGCCGACGGCTCGACGCCCGAAGACCGGCGCGGACAGCCGGTACGGCGACGGCGAACGGCGACGGGCGACCGGCGACGGGTGCCGAGTGCCGGGCGACCAAGTCAGCGCTTGGCGACGAAGACGTGCGACGCGATCTCGGCGCCCAGCTCGGCCGCCTCCCCGCTGGAGCCGACCAGCACACCGCCCGGCGACTCGGTGACGCTGACCACCGATCCGGGCTGCACCCCGGCCCGGCGCAGCGTGTACATCAACTGGGCGTCGGCCTGGATCGGCTCCCCGATCCGCCGCACCACCACCGTCTTCCCGTCCGCGCCGGGGTCCAGCTCGGCCAGGCTCACCATCGACGCGTCCAGGAACGGATCGGCCTCCGCCTCCTCGCCCAGCTCCTCCAGGCCCGGAATGGGGTTGCCGTACGGCGACTCCGTCGGGTGCCGCAGCAGCTCCAGCACCCGCCGCTCCACGGCCTCGCTCATCACGTGCTCCCAGCGGCAGGCCTCGGCGTGCACCTGCTCCCACTCCAGGCCGATCACGTCGACCAGCAGGCACTCGGCGAGGCGGTGCTTGCGCATGACGCGGGTGGCGAGGCGGCGGCCCTCCTCGGTCAGCTCCAGGTGGCGGTCGCCCGCGACCTGGACCAGTCCGTCGCGCTCCATCCGGGCCACGGTCTGACTGACGGTGGGACCGCTCTGGTCCAGCCGTTCAGCGATGCGGGCGCGCATGGGGATGACGCCTTCCTCCTCCAGCTCGAGGATGGTGCGGAGATACATCTCCGTGGTGTCGATCAGTCCGGACATACGTGCCCCTCGGTGCTGTGACAGAAAAACGTCGTGCGACGGCCCTCCGCCAATTCTGACCCATACCGCCGACAACCGTGCCGCCCCGAGCGCGCGACCGCGCGGGCGGGGACGACGGGTCCTATTGACAGGCCACTGGTCCAGACCGCAACGTGATCGGCGGCACCGGCGCCCCCAGCGTCGCACGCCCGCCGCACCACCCGTCCCACGCCCGCCCCATCCCCCGTCGAAAGGGCTTTCCCCGATGAGCGACAGCAAGCTGGCCGGTCAGTTCTTCGACGCAGCGATCGGCTTGCTGACGCGGGTGCGGGACGAGGAGTCGGAGAGCATCGCCGCCGCCGGCACGGTCATCGCCGACGCCGTCGAGGCGGGCGGGCGGCTGTTCGCCTACGGCGCCGGGCACTCCTCGCTCGCCGCCCAGGACGTGGTCTACCGGGCGGGCGGCCTGGCCCTGATGAACCTGCTCACCGTCCCCGGCACCACGGGCGTGGACGTCATGCCCGCCACGCTCGGCTCCGCGCTGGAGCGGGTGGACGGGCTCGCCTCGGCGGTCCTGGACTCCAGCCCCGCCACCGCCGGGGACGTACTGGTGATCATCTCGCTCTCCGGGCGCAACGCCCTGCCCGTCGAGATGGCGCAGAACGCCCGCGCCCTCGGGCTGAAGGTCATCGGGCTCACCTCGGTCGCGTACGCGGACCAGACCCGCTCGCGGCACGTCTCGGGCGGCTTCCTGCGCGACCACTGCGACGTCGTCCTGGACAGCAAGATCGCCGTCGGTGACGCGGAGCTGACGGCCCCCGGCATCGGCGCCCCCTTCGCCCCGGCCTCGACCGTCGTGACCAGCGCGATCATGCAGGCGATGATGGCCGCCGCCGCCGAGGAGCTGTCCTCCCGCGGCATCGAGCCGCCCCTGCTGCGCTCGGCCAACGTCGACGGCGGCCACGAGTGGAACGGCCGCGTCATGACGGAGTACCGGGACCGCATCTTCTACCGGCACTGACGGGACCGGGGGCGGCCGCGTCCCTCGTACGCGTACGGGGCCGCCGGCCGTACGGACACACGCCTACGCCCCCGGCACCACGCACGCGCACGCCTGCGCCCCGTCGTCACGTACGCGCGCCTACGGCCCCGCCGTCGCCTGCGCCAGGTCGACCGCGCCCGCGACGCGAGCCGCCACCGTCTCCGCGTACGCCGTGTCCGGGCGCTCGAACGCGGTCCGGTTCGCCGCGCGCAGGAAGGTCAGCACGCCGAGCGTCCGCCCCCGGCTCCGGAGCACCGCGCACAGGGCGTGCGCCGCGTCCGGGGGCCAGTGGCGCTCGGCCGCCCACGCCGGCCCGACGCCCCCGGAGGCCGCGCTCGTCCGGACCGTGCCGGTGCGCTCGACCGCCTGGAGCGCCGGGTGGCCGGGGCCGTAACGGGCCGGGGCGGAGCCGCCGGAGACCGGCAGGCAGGGGCCCGGAGCGTCGACGGGGGTGGCGGCCGTACGCACCAGGCGCTCCCCCGCCACCAGGTCGATCAGCACATGGTCGGCGAACCCGGCCACCGCGAAGTCCAGCAGCGCGGTCGCCGCCTCCATCGGGTCCTCGCACTCGGACGCCGTACGGGCCGCCCGGTGCAGTTGGCTCGCCCGGAAGCGCAGCCGGTCCGCCTCCCGCTCCGCGAGCTTCGCCGCCGTGACGTCCCGGAACAGCCAGCCCGCCCCGAGCGGCACCGGCTCCTCGGTCAGCGGCGAGGCCAACCGCAGGAACCCGCTGCGCAGGCACCGGCGGCGCCCGCCCTCCGCCGTCCGCAACGTCACCCAGAAGTCGGCCGGGGGGCTCTGCGCGCCCTCCGCGAGCACATGGTGCAGGGCCGCCTCCAGCTCCTCGACGCCCTCGACGACCAGCTCGCCGAGCGGGCGGCCCAGCAGGGAGACGCGCCCGCCGCCGAGGGCGCGGGCGGCGTGGGGGTTGACCGCGGTGGGGCGCAGGTCCACGTCGAGGAGCACCACCCCCCAGGGCACGCCCTCCAGCAGCCCCTCGCTCAGCGCGATGGCCCGCTCCAGGTCGATGCGGGCGTGCACCTCGCTGAACGCGCAGTACACCCCGCGCGGCCCGCCGTCCGCGTCACGCACCCCGGCGGACTGGGCCCGCACCAGGACCCGGCCGCCGTCCTTGCGCAGCAGGGCGAACTCGTGCACCCGCCGCCCCGGCGCGTCCATCACCGCCATCAGCCGCGCCAGGACCTCGTCCGCGTCGGCCCGCCGCACCGCCCACCCGGCGAACCCGGTGCGGCCGACCGCCTCCCGCGCCGACCAGCCGAGGAGGCGTTCGGCCTCGCGGTTCCAGTGGGTGACCGCGCCGTCCGCGTCGAGGGCGCAGAGCGCGGTGTCCATGCCGTCGAGCAGGGCCGCCAGCAGCTCCGACCCGTCGGGGGCGCCGCCGCTCCCGTCACCGGCGGACCGGGGGCCCGGACGGGCGGGGCCGCCCGGCGTCCCGCCGGGGTCCTCGTCCGGCCCGAGCGCGTCGGTGGTCCCACTGCTCCTGGAAGCACCCACTCCGTACCCCCCGCAGAACGCGTCGGCTGTTCCCCCGCGTGTCATCGCGCCTATCGCTGCACGTCAGACCATTCAACTCGAACGCGCCCCGCCGCACATCCCCCTTCGCCGAATAAACGGGTTGAACCATCGGCGAGGCGGCTCCTAGGCTGGGGCCAGCGAAGAAAGGAGGTGTTCCGGAAGTGATTTCTTCTCGGACTCGTGAGGTGACTGCGGGCTGACGCCCGTTGTCGCGCTCTTTGCAGTGCAGGCCGGTCATCGGCCAATTCCCAGCAGTCACCGACCCGCAGGCTCGCCGGTAAGTCCGGCCGGCTCCTCCGCACACGGTCAACCCCGTTGTGCGGAGGAACCAGAGCCTGCGGGTTTCTGCGTTACGGGGGGGGGCAGCGGGCGGGGCGGGCGCTCGGCCGCGCAGCCCGCCCCCGTAGGTCACGGGCAGAGCCGCTCCACCCGCCAGGCGGCGGACTCCCCCTCACCCTCCCGGACGTACCGCAGGCGGTCGTGCAGCCGGTTCGCGTGCCCCTGCCAGAACTCGATGGTCTCCGGGACCACCCGGAAGCCGCCCCAGTGCGGCGGGGCCGGGACCTTCTCGCCCTCGGGGTAGCGGGCGGCCAGTTCCGCGTACCGGGCGACCAGCTCCTCGCGGGAGCCGACCACCTCGGACTGGGCACTGGCCCACGCGCCGAGCTGGGAGCCGTGCGGGCGGGTGCGGAAGTAGCCGACGGTCTCCTCGCGGGAGACGCGCGCGGCCGTGCCGGTGACGATGACCTGGCGGGCCATGGGGTGCCAGGGGAAGAGCAGCGAGACGTACGGGTTCGCGGCCAGCTCGCGACCCTTGCGGGAGGCGTAGTTGGTGAAGAAGACGAAGCCGCGTGAGTCGTACTGCTTCAGCAGCACGGTCCGCGAGGACGGGCGGCCGTCCGGCGTGGCGGTGGAGACGACCATCGCGTTGGGCTCGTGGAGCACGCCGCCGACGGCGACCTGGCGGAACCAGCGGGCGAACTGGTCCATGGGGTCGGGGCTGAGATCGTGCTCGGTGAAGTCCTCGGAGCGGTAGTGCTCGCGCATGGCCGCCGGGTCGACGGGCCTTGCGGCCTCTGTGATCCCTGCGGCCCCTGTAGTCCCTACGGCCTCTGTGATCCCTGCGGCCCCTGTAGTCCCTACGGCCTCTGCTGTCCCTGCGATCCCTGTGGCTCCTGTTGTCCCTGCGGCCTCTGTGGCCCTTGTTGTCCCTGCGGCCTCCGTCTTGGGGGCCGGGCGAACTGCCGCGTGATCGGGTGCGGGCACAGCGTGATCCGGATGCGGCACGGAGTGATCTGGTGTGGGCACGGGCCCATCCTGCCGCAGCGGCCGAGTGTGCCCGGCGTCGAGGGGCCGTAACCTCACCCCGCCGAAAGGGGGCCCTGTGCCGGATGTCACGCTTCCCCGCGTCGGAGGAACCCGCCAATATCTTGGGGCAGGCCCCTGTGGCCTTCGCCCAGCAGCGGACCGACGTACACCTGCCGCCCGTACACCTTCGTACGCCAGCCGTCCGTACGCCTGCCGTCCGTGCCTGCCGGCCATGTGCGTGTGGCCGCCGATCGCCGACCGCCGAACTGAGGGAGCCGCCTGATGTCCGACTTCGTACCCGGTCTTGAGGGAGTCGTCGCGTTCGAAACGGAGATCGCCGAACCGGACAAGGAAGGCGGTTCGCTCCGCTACCGCGGGGTGGACATCGAGGACCTCGTCGGCCACGTCTCCTTCGGCAACGTGTGGGGCCTGCTGGTGGACGGGGCGTTCAACCCCGGACTGCCGCCCGCCGAACCGTTCCCGATCCCCGTCCACTCCGGTGACATCCGCGTCGACGTGCAGTCGGCGCTGGCGATGCTCGCCCCGGTGTGGGGGCTGAAGCCGCTGCTGGACATCGACGAGGCGACCGCCCGCGACGACCTGGCGCGCGCCGCGGTGATGGCGCTGTCGTACGTCGCCCAGTCGGCGCGCGGCCAGGGCCTGCCGATGGTGCCGCAGAGCGAGATCGACAAGGCGCAGTCCGTGGTGGAGCGGTTCATGATCCGCTGGCGCGGCGAGCCGGACCCCCGGCACGTCAAGGCGGTCGACGCGTACTGGACCTCCGCCGCCGAGCACGGCATGAACGCCTCCACCTTCACCGCCCGCGTCATCGCCTCGACCGGGGCGGACGTCGCGGCCGCCCTCTCCGGCGCGGTGGGCGCGATGTCCGGCCCGCTGCACGGCGGCGCGCCCTCGCGCGTCCTCGGCATGATCGAGGAGATCGAGCGCACCGGCGACGCGAGCGCCTACGTCAAGCAGGCCCTGGACAAGGGCGAGCGCCTGATGGGCTTCGGCCACCGCGTCTACCGCGCCGAGGACCCGCGCGCCCGCGTACTGCGCCGCACGGCCCGCGAGCTGGCCGCGCCGCGCTTCGAGGTGGCGGAGGCGCTGGAGAAGGCCGCGCTGGAGGAGCTGCACAACCGGCGCCCGGACCGGGTGCTGGCGACGAACGTGGAGTTCTGGGCGGCGATCGTGCTGGACTTCGCGGAGGTCCCGGCGCACATGTTCACCTCGATGTTCACGTGCGCCCGCACGGCCGGCTGGTCGGCGCACATCCTGGAGCAGAAGCGCACCGGCCGCCTGGTCCGCCCCTCGGCGACCTACGTGGGCCCGAGCGCGCGCGACCCGCAGGCGATCGAGGGGTACGCGGACATCACGGGCTGAGGCTGAGGCGGTGGGCCGGGGCGGGGTGGGGTGGGCCGGGCCGGGGTGGGGTGGGCTTGTGGAGCCGCTCGGGCCCGGCCTGGTCCGGGCTGGGCTGGTCCGGGCTGGTCCGGTCCGGGCTGGGCTGGGCTGGTCTGGTCTGGTCGCGTTCGGGGTGGGGGGCGGCTGGTGCTGGGGGCGGGTGGGCGGTTCGAGGTCGGGGCGGTTGGCGTCGCATGGTCGGGTCAACTGGCGTACAGGGGCCATCGGAACGCCGCTACGGGGTATCCGTACGGCCACATCTCCGATCCGAGGAGGCCCGACATGACCGCCCCCCGACCGTCCCTGACCCTGTCCAGTACGGTGCTCGACGCCCCGGACGCCGCGCAGTTGGCGGACTTCTACCGCCGCCTCCTCGGGTGGGAGACGGTGCAGGAGGAACCGGGGTGGGTGAAACTCCTCCCGCCCGGCGGCGGTTCCGGCCTGGGCTTCCAGACCGAGAAGGAGTACACGCCCCCGGCGTGGCCCGTCTCCCCCGGCGAACAGATGACGATGCTGCACCTGGACTTCGAGGTGGCGGACCTGGAGACGGGCGTGGCGCACGCGGTCGCGGAGGGCGCGACGCCCGCGGAGTTCCAACCGCAGCCCGACGTACGGGTGATGTTCGACCCGGCGGGCCATCCGTTCTGCCTCTTCGTCAACAACCAACTCCCGGACCGCGCACCCGCGATCAGCCCCGACTGGGTGGCCGAACAGACCCGCGACCTCGCCTCCCAGGACCGCGTGACGGCAGCGGACGCACTGACCGCCCAACCGCCGACGAACACCCGCGCGCCGGAGCCGGATGAGGCGTCGTAACGCGAGGGTTCGGGTCGGCCGGGGGCCGTCAGCGCGGCGGCGGTGATGGCCGGCCAGGGCGGGTGGACAGTGCGGCGGTGATCGGAACAATGGGACTGCACGTCGTGCGGCCACAAGCCGCTTGCGAGACGAGGTCGATATGTCCGTTTCCCAGGAAGTCATGAAAAACAGCCTGCCGACCGTGTAAAACCACAGGTCAGGAAGTGTCGTCCCCGCGCGTGCGGGGTTGGTCCCGCTAGATCAGGACAGCCAGAGTGAGACGCCGGGTCGTCCCCGCGCGTGCGAGGTTGGTCCCCGGTACTGCGCCGAACGAGGACAGCCGACCATGTCGTCCCCGCGCGTGCGGGGTTGGTCCCCGCTCGGCCGGGTGGCACCGGACAGGCAACTCGTCGTCCCCGCGCGCGGGGTTGGCCCCCGTTCTCCGGCCTCTGGTACGCGCTCCACGAAGTCGTCCCCGCGCAAGGTCACCCCCCCCAGCCGGCTCCCCTCCGCCTGGGCGAACTACCGCCCGCTCAGCCCGCCAACGATGCCGGCCCCGGCGGCCCGCAGAGCAGCCTGCGGGCCTCCCTGGGGCTTCGGCCGGTCACACCCGTGACTTCGCCGGCTCCGCCTCCGGCTCGTCGCCGATGGCTGTGACGTGCCGCAGCACGACGGCGGACAGGATCGCCAGGACCACGGTGCTCGCTGCGGCCACGGCCATCGCCGTGTTCATGCCGGAGGTGGCGGCCTCCTTGGCGAGGTCGAGCCAGCCGGCGGGCATCTGCTGGGCCGAGGCGACGGCGCCGGCGAGGCTGTCGCCCGCGGCGTCGGCCACGTCCGACGGGGTGCCGGCGGGGATCCGGTCGTCGATCCGGTTGCGGTAGACCGAGGTCGCCAGGCTGCCCAGGATCGCCACACCGAGCGCGAGGCCCAGTTCCTGCACGGTCTCCGACATCGCCGAGGCCGAGCCGGCCTTTTCCGGCGGCGCCGCCCCGACCACCAGGTCCGTGCCCAGGGCCGCGATCGTCCCGAGCCCGAGGTAGACGAGGCCGAAGCCGACGACCATCAGGGCGATGCCGCCCGAGGGGCCCACCAGGGCGAGCAGGACGTACCCGACCGTGGACAGCACCAGGGTGGCCGCCACGACGAGGCCCGGCGGCACCCGTCGCGCGACCAGGGGCGAACCGATCGCGGCCAGGAACATCAGCAGGGCGGGCGGGCCCATCCACAGCCCCGCCTCGACCGGCGGCAGCCCCTCCACGAACTGGAGCTGCTGGGTGATCAGCAGCATCGAGCCGCCGACGCCGACGAGACCGACGAGCAGCACGCTCAGCGCGGAGCTGAACGTCCGGTCGGCGAACAGGCGTACGTCCAGTAGCGGGCTTTCCAACTTGCCCTGCCTGCGGACGAACAACACCGCGAAGACCACGCCGATCAGCGCGGCGGTGATCATCGGCAGATCGAGGCCGTCCTTGGCGAAGCGCTTCACCGCGTAGACCACCGGCAGGATCGCGACCAGCGACAGCGTCACGCTGATCAGGTCGAGGCGGCCGCTCTGCGGCGCCGCGTACTCGGGGATCAGGAGCGGCGCGGCCACCAGCAGCACGAGCGCGACCGGCACCGCCAGGAGGAACACCGAACCCCACCAGAAGTGGTGCAGCATCGCCCCGCCGACCACAGGGCCGAGCGCCATGCCGAGCGCGAAGCTCGTGGCCCAGACACCGATCGCCAAGGAGCGCTGCCGCTGGTCGGCGAACATGTTGCTGATCAAGGCCAGGGTGGACGGCATCAGCGTGGCGCCGGCGATTCCGAGGGCCGCCCGTGCGGCGATGAGCATGTCGGCGTTGGTGGCGCAGGCCGCCAGTACGGACACGATCCCGAAGGCCGCCGCCCCGGTCATCAGCAGCCGACGGCGGCCGATCCGGTCGCCCAGTGTGCCCATGGTGAGCAGGAATCCGGCGATCAGGAACCCGTAGGCGTCCATGATCCACAGCTCTTGGGTACCGGACGGGCGCAGGTCCTCGGCCAGTGCGGGGAGGGCCAGGTACAGCACGGTGACGTCGAGGCCCAGCAGCACGGTGGGCAGCGAGAGGACGGCCAGCCCTCCCCATTCCCGGACTCCCGCCCTACGTACGTTCGTTGAGCTCACAGCTCTCCCCGTCCTCTCCCGAGTCGCCGACATGCGATCGCCACTGTGCCGCCCCTCACGCACGGTTTCCTGAGGGTCGTCCGGCGATAAAATGCGGCGATGCGATACGGGGTGCTCGGCCCGCTGGCCGTATGGGACGCCGAGGGGCGGCCGGTCCGGGTCCCCGAGGCGAAGGTGCGCGCCCTGCTGGCGAACCTGCTCGTGCACGGCGGCGGGCCGGTGCCGGCGGACCGCCTCATCGCGGACCTGTGGCCGAGCAACCCGCCCGGCGGCTCCACCAACACGTTGCAGACCAAGATCTCCCAGTTGCGCCGGGTGCTGGGCCGGGACCAGGTGGTTCGCGAGCCCGCCGGCTACCGGCTGTCGCTCGCGGACGCCGTGGTCGACGTCCTGACGTTCCAGAAGCTCGCCGACCGCGCCCGCGTCCACCGTGAGCCGGCCGTACAAGCGGATCTGTTCGCCGACGCGCTCGCCCTGTGGCGGGGCCCGGCCTACGCGGACGTGGCCGAGTCCCTGTTCGCCCGCGGTGAGATCGCTCGGCTGGAGGAGCTGCGCCTAACCGTCGTCGAGGACCATGCGGAGGTCCGCCTGACCCTGGGCGAGCACACGGCGCTCGCGGCGGAACTGGGGGCGGTGGTGGCACGGCACCCTATGCGCGAACGGCTGCGCATGGCCCATATGCGCGCCCTGTACCGCTCCGGGCGGCAGGGCGACGCCCTGCGGAGTTTCCGGGAGCTGCGCCGGGAACTGGCCGAGGAGCTGGGGGGCTCGCCCGGTCCGGATGCCACCGCGCTGCACGAGGCGATCCTGCGCCAGGAACCGCAGTTGGCCACACCGGCGATCGGCTCGCGGTCGTGCCGGACGAACCTGCCCGCCCCGCTGACCCCCCTGGTCGGTCGGCGCGAGGCGGCCGCCCAGGTGCTGGCCCGGCTGGACCCTCGTGCGGGCGCCCGCCTCGTCACCCTCACCGGCCTCGGCGGGGTGGGCAAGACGCGGCTGGCGATCGCCGCTGCGGGCGACGCGGCCGGGCGGTACGCCGACGGGGTGTGGCTGGTCGAGCTGGCCGGCCTGGGCGCCGGGTCCGGCCCGGACGACATCGCCGAACGTGTCATCACGACGCTGGGCCTGTGCGACACGGCCGCGACCGAACCGGACCTGGACGACCTGGTGGGGTGGCTGTGCCGGGCCGTGGCCGACAAGCAGCCGCTGATCCTGCTGGACAACTGCGAGCACCTCGTCGAGCCGGTCGCCGTACTCGCCGAGTCCCTGCTGTCGGCCGCACCGGCGGCCCACCTCCTGCTCACCAGCCAGGAAGCCCTCGACATCCCCGGCGAGATAGTGCACCCGGTGTCGCCGCTGGCACTGCCGGAGCACACCGATCCGCAGGCGGTCGCCCGGTTCAGCGCCGTCGAACTGTTCGTGCAGCGGGCCGCCGCGGCGGTGCCCGGCTTCGCCCTGGACGTGGACAACGCGGCGGCCGTCTCCACCATCTGCCGCCGTCTCGACGGCATTCCGCTCGCCCTGGAACTCGTCGCGCCCCGGCTGCGGACGCTGAGCCCGCAGGAACTCGCCGCCCGGTTGGACGACCGGTTCGCCCGCCCCGACGTACGGGCGCGCGGACTCCCGGACCGCCAGCGGACGTTGCGGGGGATGCTCGACTGGAGCTGGCACCTGCTGACGCCGGACGAACGCACCGTACTGCGCCGCCTGGTCGTCCATGTCGACGGTTGGGTCATGCCCTCCGCCCAAGCGGTCTGCGCCGACGCGGAGTTGCCGTCCGAGCGGATTCCCGACCTGCTCTCCCGGCTGGTGGACCGCTCGTTGGTGGTCCGTACGGGAGACCGGTTCCGGCTGCTCGAATCGGTGGCCGCCTATGGCGCCGAACGGCTGGCGGAAGCGGACGAGGAGAGCGCCGTACGCGCCCGCTTCGTGCGGTACTGCACCGAGTCGGCCGAACGGGAGAACGAGCGGCTGCGCGGCCCGGACCAGCGGTGCTCTCTGGCACGCCTCAACGCCGAGACCGTCAACCTGCGCCGCGCCCTGGACTTCGCGGTGACCCAGGACTCCGCCGGGTACGCGGTGCGGCTGGTGAACGCACTGGCCTGGTACTGGTTCCTGCGCGGGCGGTACCCCGAGGCCCGCAGGTCGCTGCGGACGGCACTGATGGCCGACACCGACGCCGCGCCTGCCGCACGCCTGACGGCACTGAGCTGGCTGGCCGGTTTCGAACTGCGCACCTCGCAGGCCGATGCCGCGCTCGGCCCGGCGGGCGGCGGCGACCCCACCGCCGGGATCGAGGAACCGGTGGTGAAGGCCCGCCTCCAGTGGTTCGTCGGGACCGGGCTGATCGGCCGCGGTCACGACCGCGAGGGACGGCTGCTGGTGGAGGCCGGCCTGGCCGGTGCCCGTGCCGCCCGAGACCGCTGGGGCGAGGCCGCGGCTCTGGTGGAGTTGGCGAGCCACGCCCCGGCGCGGGACGGGTCCGCGGAGCTGGGCGCGGCGTTGTTCCGCGAGGTCGACGACCGGTGGGGCCAACTCCGGGCCACCAGGTCCCTGGCACTCGCGGCCGAACGCTCGGGCGACCCCGTACGAGCCGAACGGCTGCACCGCGAGGGCCTCCTGTTGGCCGAGGAGCTCGGACTGTGGACCGAGGTCGTCGAGACGCTGACGTTCCTCGGCAGGACCGCGCTGGCGAACGGCTCCACCGAGCGGGCGACGGAGCTGTACGAGCGCGCGCTGTCCGTGTCGGCCGAACGCGCTTACCACCGGGGCGAGATCCGGGCCGAGATCGGCCTCGGACACGTCGCACGGCTCCGCGGCGACCGGGACGCCGCCACGTCCCACCTGAACCGTGCCTTGGCCAAGAGCCGGCTCTCGGGCCACGCCACGCACGCCGCGGCGGCACTGGCGGAGCTGAACCTCCTCACCTCGGCGTGACCGAACTGCCGTGGGCTAGCCCGGCGTTCACCTGTGTACGTCAAGCCCGGCACTCCGGTGGTCCGGCCCGGCTCGGCCTGCTCCGGCGACGTGCGCCCGAGCGGGGGCGTATTCGCTCGTGCTCGCTGCTCGATCAGGTCCATGGCGGACGCGCCGCCCTGGGTGCGGATGCGGAGTGACTTCGGCTCGGGAGTGAAGGACGCACTGGCCAACGCGACGCCGTGACAGTCGACCCACGGGGCGGGTCCTTCGACTGCGCACTGCCAGTCGGTTTCTCGGGTTCCCGAGTCGCGCTTCGGATGGCCGTATCACCCGTTCGGGAAGCGCGAGCCGGTGTCTCTCGCGCCTCGGGGTCCACGGTTCGAGGTGCGGGTCTTGGGAGTCGAGTGCCCCTGCAACCGGCAGGAGGATGGAGGGGCGGGCAGCCGGGGCACTGCGGGCCAGCTCGAACCATCCCTGCCACGGCGGCGGCCACCTGACACGGGTGGACAGCGCGGCCGCGATCGGAACAATGGGACTGCACGCTCTGCGCTCGCAAGCCGCTCCCGCCAAGAGGTCGATATGTCCGTTTCTCAAGAAGTGATGAAAAACAGCCCTCTGGCCACATAAACCCGCAGGTCAGGAACTGTGGTCCCCGCGCGTGCGGGGATGTCCCCGGCGTCGCTCTGGTGCTCGAAGGTTTCGTCGAGTCGTCCCCGCGCGCGGGGCTTGGTCCCCACGCCCCATCCCAAAAGTTCGGAATGGGGCTCCCGCGCGTGTAGGGATGCTCCCGAGCGGTGCCACGCCGCACCCAGACCGGGGCCCGTGAGTGGGTTACTTCCTCCTGGGGCGGATGACCTCGCGCGGGTCCCGGAGCCACACGTGCTGTCCCCGGTCGGTGGCGGACAGGCCGAACTGCTCGGGACCAGGCCGCCCCAACCCCTCGTACTCCCACCAGACCTGCTCGATCTCCTCCCAGAGCAGGCCGGGGCCGTACTGCCACACCTCTTCCCCCGTCGCGGCCGTCGCCCCGACCCCACCCTCACGGGTCGCCCACACCCGGACACCGCCCTCGGCGGTGTCCTGATGGACGAGCCGTACGCCGGGCAACCGCGCCCCGGCGAACAGTGCGAACCCGAGGTCGAGGAGCCGTACGGGGTCCAGGCCGCCGGCACGGGACCGGCCCCGGCCCTGGACCTCGTGGAGGTCTGCCGTGCGGTGGGTCCGCATGGGCATGTACGTCGCTCCGCCGCAGAACGGGCCGACCGCCGTGCCGTCGTCCTGGACGCGGAGTTGGACCAGGGCGCCGGACCAGAAGTCGCGGGCGAGCGGGGCGACGATGATCCCGCCGGGCCGGACCTGCCGGATCAGCGTGTGCGGTACGTGCCGCAGGGCGCAGGTGGAGATCAGCCGATCGACCAACCCCAGCCCCGGCCACACTTGTTCACCGTCACCGACGCGCAGGTGCGGCCGGTACCCGGCCTCGGCGAGGGACCGCGCCGCCTGCCGTGCGACGAGGGGGTCCACCTCGACGCTGTACACCCGCTCGTCCCCGAGCCGTTCGCAGAGCAAGGCGGCGACGTGGCCCGTGCCGGTGCCGATCTCCAGCACCCGGTGGCCGTCCTCGACCTGGAGGAGCCCGAGCATCCGGGCGACCATGGACGGCATCGAGTTCGACGAGGTGGCCATGCCCGGCCCGTCCTCGGCCCCGTCGTCAAGCTGCGTGACGACCGGCTCGTCACTGTTGACCAGCGCCGACCACGCCTCCCTACCGACGACCGGCTCACACCGGTCCGGGAGCTGCCGCCAGACCACCGCCGGCACGAACCGACCACGCGGCACAGCCTCGAACACCCGCCGCCACGACTCGGTGAGCAACCCCCGATCAGCGAGATCCCGCACCAGATCCGCGTACGTAGGGGCCTGCCGCGCGGTACTCACGACTGCAGGACGTACTGGGGGCGGCTGCCGTCCGGAGACGGCTTCGGCTCCGAGGGCGGCGTCCACGGCTTGTCCGAGGGCGCGCCGCCGTGCTTGCCCGTGTCGGCCTGCGCGGTAGAGGTCATCATGGGGTCTCCTTCAACTTCCGGGAACGATTGATGCGGTAGACGCCGAACGGTGGGAAGAGATCGACGCGGCACGGGTAGTCCTGCTCCGCGCACGCGGCGCAGAGCAGGTCCCGGCCACTGCCCGTATGCCGGGCGGCGGTGACTGGGGCGTTCCAACACGCCTCGCAGGTACGTACGTCCGTGGCGGACAGGGCGATGGTCATCGGCGCTGCATCGAGTACGGAGCGGAGGGCCCACGAGCCGGAACCGGGCACGGCGATCGGTGCAACACCACCGTGCCGCCCGGACCGGACGCCCCGTCCACCGCGATCGACTCCGATTCCCCCGGTAGGATCGCCCGCCCGCAGCGGTCACACACCACGGCGCACCTCGCGCCACACACGGCTGAGCCTCACGGCGTCCGGACAGCGGCCTCGGCCCGTGCGGCACACCGCGCACACCACGGTGTGACCGAGCAACGCGCGATACGCCGCCTCCGGGCGTGCCGCGCCCCCGGCCGCACTCACCGCCCCAACTCCGCGCATCGCGGGCACTCGCAGGTGGGAAGTTGGTGGGTGGCCTCGGGTTGGTCAAGCGGGATCACCTCGGCCCGTTCCTGGAGAACACGGACATCGCCCTCCCCGGTCACTGCGTACACCTTGATCGTCATCGTCACGACAAGAGCCCTTCCACTACCCTCGGTTGCAAGTTCGTCACTGTGCCTACGACGGTAGGGAGCAGGGGCGATCTCTTGAACTGACCGTGAGTACGGGTTACCGGCCGCTTTCAGTAGGCAAGGAGGGCATCATGGGTGCCGGATCGCGTACCACCCTGACCGGCGATCGAGGAATGGCACCAAGGGGCCGCGGCGGAGTGATTTCCGGGTACGTGTTCCGCCTTATCCGCGAGCAGTTAGGTCACACTCAGGAATCCCTGGCCGAGCGGCTGCGGGTTTCTTCCGACACCGTCGCCGGCTGGGAATCGGGACGCCGCCCCCTGATCGCTCTACCAGTCGGTCAGATGCTCGCATACCGCCATCAGCTCTTCCGCCTGGGCAGCGCACCCGCCTTGCTCCTGGCGCTGGAACGGGCCACGGAGGCCGACGTACTGTTGTCGGCCGCCCTCAACGAGGGCACACCCATCGATAGCAGCCCGATCGGCGCGTGGGTCATGCAGCGCGAGCTGGTCGAGGTGCTGTCCTGGCCACTCAATGGTGTGCTTCCGACGCCGTTGCGAATGCTGCCAGAGCCGCCACGACCACGACGGGGACCCGTAGTGCGAGGGCCGGAACTCCCCGTTGCCGACCGCAGGCGCTTCTTTACCCATATGCGCCAGGCAGCGGAGCAGGCGCGTAACCGAGACCGCTTCCTCCTGCGCCGCCAGGCTCTCTACTTGGCCGGGTACGACGATGCATCCGACACCTCGGATTGGCTGTCCCAACAGCAGCGGACCGAGCGCCCGCCCGATTGGCTGACAGGCTGGCTCAACGCCCGTTCGGTCGCAGCTGTCGCCGCCAGGCAGGGTGACCGGGACCGAATGAAGCACTTCATCGCCACGACTCTCGCCGACAACGACACCGGCGAGGCAGCTAACCTGAACTACTGGGCTTACTGGGTCGGTGAGGGACCGACCATCCAGTTGTCCGATGACTTCATCGCTGTGGCGAACCCAGGCCAGTGGCCCGGAGACAAACTGATGTGCCACCTGGTACGCGGCCTTACCCCGGATCATGGCTTCTTCGACCTGAACGTGCACACTCTTTGGGCCCTGCTCGCCGCGCGTCCGAACCTCCTGCGCCCCGGCACCGCGGTCGGGAAGGAACTACGCGACTCCCTCCCCGTGATGTTGGATAGCCGAGAGCTGTCGACGCGAACACGCCGGGAGCTGGAAGGCATCCGATACGCGATCCGCCTTGCTGAGGCGTGAGAGGAGAAGGTCGTGGCTGACGACCTGGTTGCGGTGAGTCGCTTTCTGTACGAGGCGGGCTCGCTGAAGCAGGCTCGGCGTACCGGTTGGTGGATGGCGGGGGTTCGCGATCCCGAGAGCGTTGCCGAGCACTCGTGGCGTACGGCGTTGATCGCCTCGGTCATTGCGAAGTTGGAGGGCGCCGACCCCGCCCAGGCCGCCTACCTCGCTGTGTGGCACGACACGCAGGAGAGCCGGACCGGGGACGTGAACCACCTCGGGAAGAAGTACGCGCCCGCCGGCGACCCGCAGGAGGTCACCGCCGACCAGACGGCGGGTATGCCCGAGACACTGGCCTCGGCAATCCGTGAGCTCGTCGCGGAGTACGAGGCCAAGGAGACACCGGAGGCCGTCTGCGCCCGCGACGCCGACAAGTTGGAATGCCTGCTCCAGGGCATCGAGTACAAGGCGCAGGGCTATGCGAATGCCCAGCGGTGGATCGACAACAGCCGCCGTCGCCTCGTCACCGAGACGGCGAAGCGACTGGCCGACGAGCTTTTGGCCCAAGGAAGCATCGACTGGCTACGCACCGCCCTGGGTGAGGACACGAAGTGACTTCGGCTGAGGGTTGAAGGACGTACCCGCTGACGCGGCGCCGTGATGGTCGGCCCACGGGGCGGGTCCCGCGACTTCGCACTGCCATTTGGTTTCTCGGGTCACCGAGTTTCGCGCTTCGGACAGCCGACTCACGCGTTGCGGGAAGCGCGAGCCGGTGCCCCCGTCGAAGCTCGGTGCCCACGGTTCGAGGAGCGGGGCTTGAGAGTCGAGTGCCCCTGCAACCGGCAGGAGGATGGAGGGGCGGGCAGCCGGGGCACTGCGGGCCTTCTCGAACCGTCCCTGCCTCAGCGGCGGCCACCTGACACGGGTGGACAGCGCGGCCGCGGTCGGAACAATGGGACTGCACGCTCTGCGCTCGCAAGCCGCTCCTGCCAAGAGGTCGATATGTCCGTTTCTCAAGAAGTGATGAAAAACAGCCCTCTGGCCACATAAACCCGCAGGTCAGGAACTGTGGTCCCCGCGCGTGCGGGGATGGTCCCTTTTGCGACATAAATAACGGGACCCTGCACGGGTGGTCCCCGCGCGTGCGGGGCTGGTCCCGTCCAGACAGATTCGGCCCGGCACATGCCCGTGTGGTCTCCGAGCGCGCGGATTTGGCCCCTTTCGCTTGGGTGCGATGAACCTCGTGCCCCGTCCGGCCGCTCACCTGCCCTTCGTCACAGGGCGGGCAGAGCGGCTGGACGGGGGGTTGGGCCCCGTCCCTGCCGGGATTCCGTGGCGAGTGCGGGGGAGCCTCGCGTGCGGCTACGTCCGGCGGGGGCGGGGGATCAGGGGGCCAGCGAGGGGCCCTTCGCCTTGATGAGGCGCTGGTACTTGGGCGGGGCCGGGGCCTGGGTGGTCGTCTGGTCGTGCGCGCGGCGCTGGGAGGCGTTGACGAATGCGTTGATCGTCGCGGCCATGTTGCGTGCGTCGGTGGGCTCCACCGGTCCGAGGTCGACGACGTAGCCGACCGCCGAGCATCGGTCGCACGGGGGCGACACCCCGATGCCGCCGAGGTCGATACCCAACTTGCGCAGGGCGTTGACCAGTTCGACGGCGGCCTCGATCGCGTACTCGCGGTCCTGGTCGGCGAAGTAGTCGGGGCCGACCGGGAAAAGCTTCGTCTGCATGTGCGTCTTTCGTAGAAGGAGAAAACTTGTAGGGACTGGACTGGGCGGCTCAGGCTCCCCGGCCACGGGCGACCAGCACAGTCACCACGACGACCCACAGAAGCCAACCGGCGAACGCGGCGGCGGAAAGGGAGCAACGCTTCACGCGCTTCCCCGGCCGAATCGCACGCAGGTGGGGCAGTCGGGGCAGTCGGCCGAAGGAAGCGGCGACGGATACGGGCCGGGGAGGTGGACCACACCGGATTCCCGGTCCCGTGCGCCCCCGTCCGGCGTCCACCACCTGTCGGGGCTGTTCTCGTATGCCGTCCCGGTGAAAGGGGCCACGGCGGATGTCCGGGCTCTCCCGTCGGTCACCAGCGCCCCCGGCGGGCCCGCTCGTTCTCCTCCGCGACCAGCGGCCGAAGACGCCGTATCGTCGGGCTCTGCGAACGGTCGTCGGTCCGGGCCTCACTCACCGCCCGGACCACTCCCGCCGCTTTCGCCGTGTCCGGGCACTGCGGGGAACCGCACACGCACGGGGGCCAGCGGAACGCGGACCGGACGGGCGGCTCACCCCCTTCGGGGAAGTCCTTCCAGGTCACCACGGCCGCACCGGCTTCCCGTCCGTACTGCGGCGGTGCGGGTGCTGCCCGATCATCACGCCGTACGCGCGTACGCCCGCCGCATCACCCCGCCCCCGCGCCCCCTCACGCCCGGCGCCGGCAGCCGAACAGACACCGCACCCCTCGACGGGCACGGGCTCCAGGCCCAGAGGCCGAACCGCCGCGTTCCCCCGCTGAGCCGTCACCGCTCCCACCGCCTTCCCCGCCCGCCTCCCACGGCCAGAAGCACGGACCGCGTCGGCTTCGCGCACGGTCCCCGATGCGCGCCCAGCGGCGACGGAACCCGCGGGCCGAACCACGACGAGACCTGGGCCCGCTCCCGGCGGTGCCGCTGCTGCTTCGTCTGGTCCGCCGGGGTCGGCCGAAGCGAGGTCGACTTGGTCACGTTGTCCGCGCTGTGAGCGTGCTGCCGATCCTGATCCATGCCGGCCCTTCGCCTTTCGCCTGATGTCACTGATGTGCTTGCATCAGTGAACCCAGAGTGAGGAGCAATGACCTGCTCGCAACAGGGCTGTCGCCATTCCAACCCAAGTGGAATACCGGGGAGTTGAACACGTGAGCGAGGGAGCCGACCAGGAGGGCGGACCTGCCGATGGGGCCGCCTACTTCGGCAAGGAAGTGGAAGCACTTCGTAAGGCCATGGGCCTTTCGCAGCCCGCCTTTGCAGAAAGACTGCGTTATAAACAGCCGCAATTGAGCAAGGTTGAGTCAGGCGCCGTCCTGGCGTCGGAAGGCTTCGCAGAGGCGATGGACCGGGTGGCCGGTACGCCGGGGGTGTACGTCCGCTTACGCGCCAAGTTGCACAAGCAGGGGCATCCGGAGTGGTTCGTCCCGTACATCACTTTGGAAGAGGCGGCGAGCGGGGTAACGGACTACTCATGCACCTTCTTGATGGGGCTGTTGCAGACGCCGGAGTACGCGGCAGCCGTGATGCGGGCATCCTTTCCCCGCGAGTCCGCCGAGCAGATCGAGGAACGCGTAGAGCTTCGGCTACGTCGCCAGTCAGTGTTGGAACGCGATGATCCACCGTTGCTGTGGGTGGTAGTGCATGAGGCGGTACTGCGTACGATCGTAGGAAGCAGAGCCGTCATGGTGGGTCAACTCGAACACCTTGCGAAGGCCATGCAGTCTCCCCACATCACGATTCAAGTGCTCCCCTTCACGGCTGGAGCGGCACCCAGCCACTTGCCGTTCACGTTGCTATCGGCCAACGGCCAGCCCCTCGCCGTCTACACCGAGACCCCCATGCACGGCGGGCAGGTGGACCACACGACTACCGTGGTCGCCAAGACGGTCACGATGACCGACCGGCTCCGCATGGCGGCCGCATCCGAAGACGTTTCGCTGTCGCTTATCACCAAAATCATGGAGGATCACGCGAAATGAGTGGCATCCCCGGCCCCGAGCAGTGGGTCAAGAGCACACACAGCGCGGGAGAAGGCCAGTGCATCGAGTGGGCCCCGGAGCACGCAGCAGTCACCGGTGAGTTCCTGGTCCGGGACTCCAAGAACCCGAGCGGCCCGCACCTGACCCTCACCCCCGAAGGCTTCGCCGGACTGGTGGCGTTCGCCAAGACGCACGGCTGATCCCCCCCCAGGTGGCGCTGGAGCCCCGCCCCTCCCTCCCGGAGCGGCGGGACTTCGCCGTGCGCACGCGGGGTTGGTCCGAAGTCGCGCGGCCCGAACGCCGCCCGTGGCGGGCACCCCGCGCATGGGGGCCCTCCGTCGCTGCCGTGCGAGTGATTTCTCGCCTCCCGCCCCCGGCCTACGCCTGCCGCCCTCCCTCCAGGCCCGCCCTGTCGCACCTCAGCCTCCGTGAACGGAGACGCGTGCCGTGTCTCCCCACCAGGGCGGCGGCCACCTGACACGGGTGGACAGCGCGGCCGCGGTCGGAACAATGGGACTGCACGCTCTGCGCCCGCAAGTCGCTCCCGCCAAGAGGTCGATATGTCCGTTTCTCAAGAAGTGATGAAAAACAGCCCCCTGGCCACATAAACCCGCAGGTCAGGAACTGTGGTCCCCGCGCGTGCGGGGTTGGTCCCCCTCCGCTCTACACCGGGCCCGGCCCCCTCGAGTGGTCCCCGCGTGCGGGGTTGGTCCCGTCGTGCGGGCGGTGCGGGCGGTGCTCTCGTACGTGGTCCCCGCGATCGCGGGGTTGGTCCCCCGGTAGGCCGCATGATGGTCGCCATACCGGCGTGGTCCCCGCCATCGCGGGGTTCGTCGCCCCTTCATCGCCCCCGCCGTCACACCAGCGGCCCCGAAGCTCGGGCCCCGGCCCTCGGCCCCCGCGTCCCAGGATTCGAGGTCCGAGATCCGGCCGGGGCGCTTCACCCTTTCGAGGGTGCGTCCGGGGGGTCGGTGGTCGAAGCTCGGGGCTTGGGGTTCTGGGGTCGGGGTGCGAGAGCCGAGATTCGAGCGGCTTCTTTAACCGGTGGGGATAAAAGGGGGGTTGGGAAAACCTCCCCTCCCTTCCCGACCCGTCACGGCCAGCAAGTACGACTATTCGCGGCAGCTTGCGGCGTGGTGTCGTGACTGCTTACGGTGCGAGAACCAAACGACCCCGGCGTGGTGTTAGCGCACCAGACCGGGGTCTCACCGCACGATCGAGAAAAGGTCGATCCCGTGGCTACCCAGCACCCTAGCCCCGCCCTGCGCGCGCCCGCACCCTCCCCCGCCTACCCGATGGCCAAGCCCGGTTACGGCAAGCGATCCGCGCCCGATCAACTCCCGCGTTCGCCGCGCGACTTCGCCCTCCTCCCGGCACGCGAGCGTTACGTCGCCGGGTTCGTCGACCACCTGCCCGAAGGCGCGGCGATGAGCGTGAAGGCCCTGGCCAAGCAGCTTCCGCTCTACGGGCAGCAGGCCATCGGCACGGCGTTGACCGCCCTGTCCGTCGCCGGGCACCTGCGGCGCGTACGGTGCGCGGTCGGCTCGGGCGCCGAGATGCGTTGGGCCTTCCGGACCTTCTGGTCGCGCACCGCGCGCGACAACGAGTGGTGGAACGCCTTCCTGGCCACGGAGAACGCCCAGTTCGCGGGGGGTGCGGCACCGGTCCCCGCCCCCGGAGCCGTCGCACCGCCGCCGCCCTGGAGCCCGCCCCCCAGCGCGGAGGAGCAGGGCCCTGACGGGCCTCGCCCGGAGAGGCCGGCTCCCCCGGCGCACCGCCCCCAGACGCCGCCCGGCCCCCGCGCCGCGGACCCGGAAGCCCCCGCCGTGTCGCTCCCGGAAGCCCCCGCCGTATCGCTGCCCCGTCAGCGCACCCCGGACCCGGACTCCGGCCGGCCGTCCCCCGCCTACCTCGCCCTCGCCCGGCTCGGCCGCGCCGACCACCGGCTGGCGCTCTCCGCCGCCGACTGCGCCGCCCTGGAGGGGACGGCCGCCCAGTGGCTCGCGCGGGGCGTCGGCGTCGACTACCTGACCGCCGCGCTCACCGCCGGGCTCCCCGCGCGCGTCGATTCCCCCGTGGGCTTCGTCCGCCGCCGCCTCACCGACAAGATGCCGCCCCTGCTGCCCGTCGAGAATCCCGCTCCCGGCACCCCCGCCCGCCGCCTCCTCGTCGAGTGCGCCGACTGCGGCGCCCCCGGCCGGCCCGAAGCCCTCCCCGACGGGCTCTGCCGCGTCTGCCGCTCCCACGGCGATGAGAGCGGCAGCGGTACGGGGACACCAGCGGCCCTCGGCCCCGACATCGAGGCCCACATCGCCGTCCTCCGCGACGCGCTCAAGTGCCCCTGACCCGGCTCACCCCAACCCCTCCTCCACCAGCGCCGCCCACTGCGCCACCACCCGCGCGCGCCGGGCCGCGTCATCCGTGAGGAGGTTGGCGAGGCCGAGGCCGCGGGCCATGTCCAGCAGGCCCTGGACCGTCTCGCGCACCCCCGGCCGCGACTCGTCCGCGCCCAGGAGTTCGACGGCGATGCGGTGGGTCTCGCGGCCCACCCGCGCCTCCAGCTCCGTCACGCGCGGGCGGAGCTGGGCTTCGTCGGAGGCCGCGACCCAGAGGTGCAGGGCGGCCCGGAACAGGGGGCCGGTGTAGAGGTCGACCAGGGCCGCGACCACCTCGGCGCGGCCCTGGACGGGCAGGGCGCGCAGGGCGGCGGACCGTTCCTCGGCGACGTACTCGACCGCCCCCGTGAACAGGTCCTCGCGGGTCGGGAAGTGGTGCTGGGCCGCGCCGCGCGACACCCCGGCGCGCTCGGCGACGACGGAGACCGTGGAGCCCGCCCAGCCGTGTTCGGCCAGGCAGGCCACCGCGGCCTCCAGGAGGCGTTGCCGGGTCGCCCTGCTGCGGTCCTGCTTGGGCGCGGTGGGCGTCCGGGGGGCGGCGGAAGCGGAGCCCGTACCGGGCCCGGCCGCAGCGGACGCACCCGGTGCATCGGACGTACCAGGTGCACCGGATGCACCGGATGCACCGGACGTATCGGACGTACCGGATGCACCGGATGCACCGGATGCACCGGCACCGGCACCGGCACCGGCACCGGCACCGGCACCGGCACCGGAGTATGAGTCGGGGGGTGTCACCACACCCATGCTGGGTCCCGTCGTTCGAGGAAGGCCGTCATCCCCTCCCTCGCCTCGTCGGTGGTGAACAGGGCGGCGGAGCGGGCGATGAGGTCTTCGGCGTACTGGTCGAAGCTCCTCAGCACCGTAGCCGTGACCAGTTCCTTCGACGCGGCCAGCCCCTGCGGCGAGCCTCGGCGCAGGCCGTCCAGGATCGGGGCGAGGGCCGCGTCCACGTCGGCGGCGGCCTCGGTGACCAGGGAGATCCTGACCGCCTCCGCCGCGCCGAAGCGTTCGCCGGTGAGGTAGTAGCGGTGCGCGGCGGTCCGGTCGAGCCGGGGCAGCAGGGTCAGGGAGATGACCGCCGGGGCCAGGCCGAGGCGGGCCTCGGTGAGGGCGAAGGTCGCCGCCTCCCCCGCCACCGCGATGTCGCAGGCGGCGAGGAGGCCGAGGCCGCCCGCCCGGACGTGGCCCCCGACGCGGGCGACGACCGGTTTGGGCAGGGCCACGATCTCCCGCATCAGCCCCACGAACGCCCGCGGGTCCGGCGGCGCGCTCAGGTCCGCCCCCGCGCAGAACGTCGTACCGGTGTGCGTCAGCACCACCGCCCGTACGGCGTCGTCGGCCGCGCACCCCGCCAGCGCCTCGCGGAGTTCGGCCACGAGGGGCGCCGAGAGCGCGTTGCGGTTGGCCGGTGAGTCCAGGGTCAGGGTCGTGATGCCGCGTTCGCGGGCCGTGCCGATCAGGGTCACCGCTCCTCCGTCCTCTCCCGGTCGCGCAGCTCGCGCCGGAGGATCTTGCCCGACGCGGCTCGGGGCACCGCGTCGATGAACTCCGCCCGCCGGACCTTCTTGTACGGGGCGACCCGCTCGGCGACGTACGCCATGACGTCGTCCGCGCTCAGCCCGGCCGCCCCGGCGGTGGCGGCGCGGACCACGTACGCCTTCGGGATCTCGTTGCCGTCGGCGTCGGGCACTCCGATCACCGCCGCGTCCGCCAGGTGCTCGTGGCCCAGCAGCAGGGCCTCCAGCTCGGCGGGGGCGACCTGGTAGCCCTTGTACTTGATCAGCTCCTTGACCCGGTCGACGACGTACAGCCAGCCGTCCGCGTCGACGCGGCCGACGTCCCCGGTGTGCAGCCAGCCGTCCGGGTCGATCATGGCGGCGGTGGCGTCGGGGCGGCCGAGGTAGCCCTTCATCACCTGTGGGCCCCTGATCAGGATCTCGCCGACCGCACCCGCCTCCGCGTCCCTGGACGGGTCGTCGAGCGCGACGATGCGCATCTCGGTGCCCGGAAGCAGTCGGCCGACCGTGCCCGGCGGCGGTTGCTCGACGGCGAGCGGGACGACGTGCGTGCCGGGCGACAGCTCCGTCATCCCGTACGCCTGCCGGACGGGCGGCAGCCCCAGCCGGGCCGAGCAGGCGGCGGCGAGTTCGGCGTCGAGCGGGGCGGCGGCGCTGACGATGTAGCGGAGCGAGGACAGGTCGTACTCCCCCACCAGCGGGTGCTTGGCGAGCGCCAGCACGATGGGCGGGGCGACGTACAGGCCGGTGATGCGGTGCGTCTGGATGGCCTGGAGGAACTGCGCCAGGTCGAAGCGGGGCAGGACCACGACGGTCACGCCGCAGCGGAGGGGGACGTTCATCAGGGCCGTGAGCCCATAGATGTGGAAGAAGGGCAGGATCGCCAGGATGCGGTTGCCCTCGTCCATCGGGATCGCCGGTCTGAGCTGTTCCAGGTTGGTGGCCATGGACCGGTGCGTGAGCATCACGCCCTTGGGCGTCCCGGTGGTGCCCGAGCTGTACGGGAGGGCCGCCACGTCCTCGCCGGGGTCGAAGGCGATCTCCGGTTCGGGGGCGGTGGACGACAGCATGTCGATGATCGAGGTGTGCCCCTCGGCCTGGTCGCAGACGTAGATCTCCCGTACGCCGCCCGCGAGTTCGGCCGCGCGCCGGGCCGTCTCCAGCAGCGGCGACACGGTCACCAGCCAGCGGGCCCCGCAGTCGGTGAGCTGTTTCGCGAACTCCTCCGCCGTGGCCAGCGGGTGGACGGTGGTGACCGAGGCCCCGGCGCGGGTCGCCCCGTGGAACACGGCCGGGTAGGCGATGGTGTTGGGGCTGTGGAGGGCCAGGACGTCGCCCTTGCGGAGCCCGGCGGCGGCGAGCGCGGCGGCGATCCGCCGGTGGAAGCGGTCGAGTTGGGCGTACGTCAGGGACATGCCGTTCGCCCCGTCGATCAGGGCGACGGTGTCACCGAACGCGGCGGCCCCGCCCAGGACCGCTTCGTGGATGGGCAGGTCGAGAGCCGGTATGTCTGCGTACGTGCTGCGGAACACCATGGCGGTCCCCTGTCGTCGCGGCGGGCCGCGGCTCCGGGAGGGTCCGGAGCCGCGGTGGCGCTGTGCCTGGGAGCGGTCGGGCCCGTCAGTACGACTTCGGCAGGCCCAGGGACTGGTGCGAGACGTAGTTGAGGATCATCTCGCGGCTGACCGGCGCGATCCGGGCCACCCGTGACGCGGTGATCAGCGAGGCGAGGCCGTACTCACGGGTCAGGCCGTTGCCGCCGAGGGTGTGCACCGCCTGGTCGACCGCCTTCACGCACGCCTCGCCCGCCGCGTACTTGGCCATGTTCGCCGCCTCGCCCGCCCCGATGTCGTCGCCCGCGTCGTACAACCGGGCGGCCTTCTGCATCATCAGGCGGGCCAGCTCCAACTCGATGTGCGCGACGGCGAGCGGGTGGGCGATGGCCTGGTGCGAGCCGATCGGGGCCTTCCAGACCTGCCGGACACGGGCGTACTCCACCGCCTTGCCGAGCGCGTAGCGGCCCATCCCGATCCCGAACGCGGCCGTCATGATCCGCTCGGGGTTCAGCCCGGCGAAGAGCTGGAGGAGGCCCGCGTCCTCGTCGCCCACCAGGGCGTCGGCGGGCAGCCGCACGTCGTCCAGCACCAGCTCGAACTGCTTCTCGGGCGCGTGGAGTTCCATGTCGATCGGGGAGCGCCCGAAGCCGGGGGCGTCGCGCGGGACGATGAACAGGCACGGCTTCAGCTTCCCGGAACGGGCGTCCGCCGTGCGGCCCACGATCAGCGTCGCGTCGGCGGTGTCGACGCCGGAGACGAACACCTTGCGGCCCGTGAGCAGCCAGTCGTCGCCGTCGCGGCGGGCGGTGGTGGTGATGCGGTGGGAGTTGGAGCCGGCGTCGGGTTCGGTGATGCCGAAGGCCATGGTGAGGGTGCCGTCCGCGAGGCCCGGCAGCCACTGCCGCTTCTGCGCCTCGGTGCCGAAGCGGGCGATGACCGTGGCGCAGATCGCGGGCGAGACGATCATCATCAGCAGCGGCGACCCGGCCGCGCCCAACTCCTCCAGCACGATGGAGAGTTCGGCCATGCCGCCGCCCCCGCCGCCGTACTCCTCCGGGAGGTTGACCCCGATGTAGCCGAGCTTGGCGGCCTCGGCCCACAGCTCGTGGGTGTGGGTGCCCTCGCGCACGACGGTGGTCATGTAGTCGCGCCCGTACCGCTTTCCGAGGGCGGCGACGGCGGCGCGCAGGGCCTGGTGCTCTTCGGTTTCGAGGACGGTGCTCATGCGTTCTCCTCCGGTGGGGCGTCGGCCGCTTCGGGGTGTTCCCCGGCGGCGGGGGCTTCCTGGACGACGGCGAGCAGCGCGCCGACCTCGACCTGGCGGCCCGGTGCGGCGTCCAGGACGGTGAGGGTCCCGGCGGCGGGGGCGAGGATGCGGTGCTCCATCTTCATCGCCTCCAACCAGATCAACGGCTGCCCGGCCTCGACGGTGTGCCCCGGCGCGAGCCCTTCCGCGACGCGGACGACGGTGCCGGGCATGGGGGCGAGCAGGGAGCCGGGCGCGGTCCGCGTGGTCGGGTCGGTGAACCGGGGCAGGGCGGTGAAGGCGTACGAGGCGTCGGCGGCGTCCACGTGGACCCGGCCCCCGTACGCGGCGACGGCGAAGTGGCGGGTGACGCCCTCCACGTCCAGGGTGACCCGGTCGGGGGCGGCGGCGAGGACCCGGACGCCGGGGTCGTCGTACGGCTCGGCGCCGGTGCGCGGGGTGCGGTAGGCGACCGTGTGCTCGCTGCCGTCGGCCTCGTACCGGTAGCGCCGGGTCTGCGGCTGGGAGGGCACGTTGCGCCAGGCCCCGAAGCGGCCGGGGAACGGGCCGCCGGGGGCGGCGGCCGCCGCCTGGGCGAGGGCGGCGGCGAGGGCGGCGCGCGCGGGGTCGCCGGCGGCCGGGGCGGTGAGGTCCGCCAGGTGCCGGTCGTAGAAGCCGGTGTCCAGGCGGGCGGCGGCGAAGTCCGGGTGGCGCAGGGACCGGACGAGCAGGTCGCGGTTGGTGACCGGGCCGTGGACGCGGGCCCGTTCCAGGGCGCGGGCCAGCAGCCGGACCGCCTCGGGGCGGGTCGGGGCGTGGGCGATCACCTTCGCGAGCATGGGGTCGTAGTGCACGCCGATCGTGTCGCCCCCGGTGTAGCCGGTGTCCAGGCGCAGGCCGGGCCCGTCCGGGACGTCCAGGGCGAACAGGGCCCCGGTCTGCGGCCGCCAGTCGTGCGCGGGGTCCTCGGCGTAGAGCCGGGCCTCCACGGCGTGGCCGGCCGGCTCCGGGTGCGCGGGCAGCGGCTCGCCCTCCGCCACGCGCAGTTGCAGCGCGACCAGGTCGACCCCGAACACGGCCTCGGTGACCGGGTGTTCGACCTGGAGGCGGGTGTTCATCTCCAGGAAGTACGGCCGCCCCTCGGCGGAGACCAGGAACTCCACGGTCCCCGCGCCCCGGTATCCCACCGCCCGCGCCGCCGCTGCCGCCGCGTCGTGCAGCCGGGTGCGCAGGGCGTCGTCCAGGCCGGGGGCGGGGGCCTCCTCGATGACCTTCTGGTGGCGGCGCTGGAGCGAGCAGTCGCGGGTGCCGAGCGCCCACACGGTGTCGTACGCGTCGGCCATGACCTGGACCTCGACGTGCCGGCCGCGCTCCACGTACGGCTCCGCGAACACCTCGCCGTCCCCGAAGGCGGCCGCGGCCTCGGCGGCGGCCGCCAGCAGCTCGCCGGGGAGCGCGGCCAGGTCGCGCACGATCCGCATCCCGCGCCCGCCCCCGCCCGACGCGGCCTTCAGCAGCAGCGGCAGGTCGTCCTCCCGCGCCGCCGCCGGGTCGACGGGGGCGAGCAGCGGCACCCCGGCCCCGGCCATCAGCTCCTTGGCGCGGGTCTTGGACGCCATCAGCTCGATGGCCTTGACCGGCGGGCCCACCCACACCAGGCCCGCGTCCAGCACGGCGGCGGCGAAGGCGGCGTTCTCGGAGAGGAAGCCGTAACCGGGGTGGACGGCGTCCGCCCCGGCCGCCCGCGCGGCGGCCACGACGAGGTCGCCGCGCAGGTACGTGTCGGCGGGGGCCGCGCCCGGCAGCCGTACGGCGAGGTCGGCCTCGCGTACGTGCAGGGCGCCGGCGTCCGCGTCGGAGTACACGGCGACCGAGGTGATGCCCAGGTCGCGGCAGGTGCGGAAGATCCGGCAGGCGATCTCGCCCCGGTTGGCGACAAGCAGCGTGGTGATCATCTGGCCCTCACGTCCGGGAACAGGGGGGTGGGCTGGTCGTGCGGCCCGCGCGTCCGGGGGCGGGACGGGTGGAGCGGGGCGGTGGGGCGGGGCGGGTGGCCGTCCGCCCTGCGCGGCCCGAGGCGGGGTGGGTGGCTGTCCCGCCTGCGCGTCCGGGACGGGTGGAGTGGGGCGGTGGGGCGGGGCGGGTGGCCGTCCGCCCTGCACGGCCCGAGGCGGGGTGGGTGGCTGTCCCGCCTGCGCGTCCGGGGCGGGTGGTCATGCGGACTGCGCGGCCCGAGGCGGGGTGGGTGGTCGTGCGGCCCGCGCGTCCGGGGGCGGGGCGCGTGGCCGTCCCGCCCGCGCGGCCGGGAGCGGGGCGGGGCCTCCGGAGGGTGGGTCGGGTGGTCATCCGGCCTCACATCCGGAAGACGCCGAAGCCGCCACGGGCGCCCTCGACCGGTGCGGTGTGGATCGCGGACAGGCACATCCCGAGGACGGTCCGGGTGTCGCGCGGGTCGATGACCCCGTCGTCGTACAACCGCCCGGACAGGAACATCGGCAGCGATTCCGCCTCGATCTGCTGCTCCACCATGGCGCGCAGCCCCGCGTCGGCCTCGTCGTCGTAGGGCTGCCCCTTCGCCGCGGCGGAGGCGCGGGCGACGATGGACAGCACCCCGGCGAGCTGCTGCGGGCCCATGACGGCGGACTTGCTGCTCGGCCAGGCGAAGAGGAAGCGGGGGTCGTAGGCGCGGCCGCACATGCCGTAGTGCCCGGCCCCGTAGGAGGCCCCCATCAGCACGGACAGGTGCGGGACCTTGGAGTTCGCCACCGCGTTGATCATCATCGCGCCGTGCTTGATGATGCCGCCCTGCTCGTACTCCTTGCCGACCATGTAGCCGGTGGTGTTGTGGAGGAACAGGAGCGGGATGTCCCGCTGGTTGGCGAGCTGGATGAACTGGGCCGCCTTCTGCGACTCCTCGCTGAACAGCACGCCCTGCGCGTTGGCGAGGATGCCCACCGGATAGCCGTGCAACCGGGCCCACCCGGTGACCAGGCTCGTCCCGTAGAGCGGTTTGAAGGCGTCGAAGTCCGAGCCGTCGACCAGCCGGGCGATGACCTCGCGCGGGTCGAACGGCGCCTTCAGGTCGCCGGGCACGATGCCCAGCAGCTCGTCCTCGTCGTACTTCGGCGGCTCGGCGGGCCCCGGATCGGGGTGCGCCTTGCGCCAGTCGAGCCGGGCGACGATGCGGCGGGCCTGCCGGATCGCGTCGTGCTCGTCGACGGCGAAGTGGTCCGCGAGGCCGGAGGTGCGGGCGTGCATCTCGGCCCCGCCGAGCGACTCGTCGTCGCTCTCCTCGCCGGTGGCCATCTTGACCAGGGGCGGACCGCCGAGGAAGACCTTGGACCGATCCTTGATCATCACGGTGTGGTCGGACATGCCGGGGACGTACGCGCCACCGGCGGTGGAATTGCCGAACACGACCGCCACGGTGGGGATCCGGGCGGCGGAGAGCCGCGTGATGTCGCGGAAGAGCGCCCCGCCGGGGATGAAGATCTCCTTCTGGGACGGCAGGTCGGCCCCGCCCGACTCGACCAGGCTGACGCAGGGCAGCCGGTTGGCGAACGCGATCTCGTTGGCGCGCAGCGCCTTCTTCAGCGTCCACGGGTTCGACGCCCCGCCGCGCACGGTCGGGTCGTTGGCGGTGATCAGGCACTCGACGCCCTCGATCACCCCGATCCCCGTGACGAGCGAGGCCCCCACCGCGTACTCGCTCCCCCAGGCCGCCAGCGGCGACAGCTCCAGGAACGGGGTGTCGGGGTCCACGAGCAGTTCGACGCGCTCCCGCGCCGGGAGCTTGCCGCGCCCGCGGTGCCGGGCCACGTACTTCTCGCCGCCGCCCGCGAGCGCGCGGGCGTGCTCGGCCTCCAGCGCGGCGAGCTTGTCCACCATGGCGGCGCGGTTGGCCGCGTAGTCGGGGCCGGTGGTGTCGAGTCCGGTGGGCAGGACGGTCATACGGTCACCTCCGGGGCGCGGACGGCCTCCAACAGGGGTACGGGTACGGGCAGTCGGCGCGAGCGCAGCCACTCCCCGACGGCCTTCGCCTGCGGGTCGAAGCGGACCTGGGCGGCGACGCCCTCGCCGAGGAGGCCGCGGACGGTGAAGTTCAGGGCCCGCAGGTCGGGCAGCACACAGCGGGCGACGTCCAACGCGGCCGTCTCCGGCAGCAGTTCCTTGAAGCGTTCGACGGTCAGCGTGTGGGCCAGCCACCGCCAGGCGTCGTCGTCGCGCACCCACACGCCCACGTTGGCGTCGCCGCCCTTGTCGCCGCTGCGGGCTCCCGCGATCCGCCCGAGCGGGGCGTCGCGCGTGGGCCCCTCCGGGTACGGCGGCGGCAGCGGCGGCTCCTCCAGCAGGGCCAACTCCCGTGTGACGGAGGGAATGCCGATGATCTCCCGCTCCCCGTCCGGCAGGACCGCGACGTGCTCGACGTCCCCGGCCGGTACGTGCAGGGCCTCGAACACCCCGTAGGGCGCGCCCTTTCCCGGCGGGGCGGTGACGTGGAAGCCGGGGTAGCTGCCGAGGGCCAGTTCCACGGCGGCCCCCGAGACGGCCCGGCCGACCGCCTCGGCGTCCCGGTCGCGGACGGTGAGCCGCAGCAGCGCGCTGGCCCGCTCCTCGGTGTCGGCGTCGGGGTGGTCGGTGCGGGACAGCTCCCAGCGCACCTCGTCCGGCGGCCGCCCCCCGGAGTGCTCCAGCGCGTCGGCGAACTGCCCCCGCACCAGGCGGGCCTTGGCCTCGACGTCGAGTCCGGTGAGGACGAAGACGACCTCGTTGCGCCAGCCGCCCAGCCGGGTGAGCCCGGCCTTGAGCGTGGGCGGCGGGGCCTCGCCGCGCACCCCGTCGATCCGGACCCGGTCCGGGCCGTCCTGGGTGAGCCGAACGGTGTCGAGGCGGGCGGTGACGTCGGGGCCCGCGTACCGGGCGCCGCCGGTCTCGTACAGGAGTTGGGCGGTGACGGTGCCGACGTCGACGACCCCGCCCGTACCGTCGTGCTTGGTGATCACCGAGGATCCGTCGGCGTGGATCTCGGCCAGCGGGAAGCCGGGGCGGCGGACGTCGTGCTCGCCGAAGAACGCGTAGTTGCCGCCGGTCGCCTGGGTCCCGCACTCCAGGACGTGCCCGGCGACGACGGCCCCCGCGAGCGCGTCCAGGTCGTCCGGCCCCCAGCCGAAGTGGGCGGCGGCGGGCCCGGTGACCAGGGCGGCGTCGGTGACCCGGCCGGTGACGACGACGTCGGCCCCGGCCCGCAGGCAGGCGGCGATGCCGCCGCCGCCGAGGTAGGCGTTGGCGGTCAGGAACCCGTCCGGCACGGGGAGGGCGTCGCCCTCGACATGGGCGACGCGCACCGGGACCCCCAGCCCGGCGGCCAACTTCCTCACGGCGGCGGCGAGTCCGGCCGGGTTGAGGCCGCCCGCGTTGGCCACGATCCTCACCCCGCGCTCGTGGGCGAGCCCCAACGCCTCCTCCAACTGCCGCAGGAAGGTGGAGGCGTACCCCTTCTCCGGGTCCTTGAGGCGGGAGCGGCCGAGGATGAGCATGGTGAGTTCGGCGAGGTAGTCGCCGGTGAGGACGTCGAGGGGGCCGCCGGTCAGCATCTCGCGCATGGCGTCGAAGCGGTCGCCGTAGAAGCCGGAGGCGTTGCCGATCCGCAGCGGGGCCCGGTCGTCGGGCCGCCGGGGGGCGGTCACCGGGCGGCCTGCCCGGTGCGGGGCGGGCGGCCCGGCCCCGGTGGGCCGGCGAACGCCTGGGCGAGGTCGAGCCACCGGTCCGCCTCGGGCCCCACGGCGGTGAGGACGAGGTCGGCGCGGTGCGCGCGCCGGGTGACCAGGAGGCAGAAGTCGAGGAGCGGGCCGGTGACGCGCTGGGCGGCGCCCTCGGGCCCGTACGCGACGGTCCCGCCCTCGGGGGTGCGCAGTTCGACGCGGAACTCCTCGTCGGGCGGGGTGAGGCCGTGCACCCCGTAGGCGTAGTCGCGGGCCCGGACGCCGATCCGCGCCACGTGGCGCAGCCGGGCGGTGGGGGCGCGGACCGCGCCCAGGGCGTCCGCGACGTCCTGGCCGTGCGCCCAGGTCTCCATGAGCCGGGCGGTCGCCAGGGACGCCACGCTCATCGGCGGCCCGTACCAGGGGATGCGGGTGCCCTCCGGGGCCGTGCGCAGCGCGGTGTCGAGCCGCCGCCGCCCGGTGCGCCACCACGCCAGCAGGGCGTCCGGGGCGAGGTCGGCGACCAGCGCCTCCGCGCCCGCGTCGACGAAGGACTCCGGGTCGGCCAGGGCGCGGGCCACCTCGTCACCGAACCGCTCGGGCGCTGTGGCGGCCACGAGGGCGACCTCGTCGGTCCAGGCGAGGTGGGCGATCTGGTGGGCGACGGTCCACCGGTCGGCGGGCGTCGGCCGCCGCCACTCCTCGGGGTCCAGCGCACCGACCAGAGCGTCGAGTGCGTCGCTCTCCTCGCGCAGATCGTCGATCACGGCTATGGCAGCGGGCACGTGCGCTCCCCTCGGGACCGGGTGTGGTGCCCAGGAGCATGGCAGCGCACCGAGAAACAATCAAGCACGCTTGCATGATTTTATGACCGCTGCGGATGAGGGGGCGGGAGGGGGTCGTGGGGCGGTGCGGGGAGGGGGCTGGCACGCGGGCGTACGCGGGGCGGTGGCGGGCGCGGGCGCGTACGGCGAGAGGCGCGGGCGCACGACCGGGGCGGGTGCACGCGTAGGCGGGAGGCGCGGGCGTACGGCGGAAGGCGCGGACGCACGACCGGGACGGGTGCGCGCGTACGGCGGAAGGCACGGGCGCACGACCGGGACGGGTGCGCGCGTACGGCGGAAGGCACGGGCGCACGACCGGGACGGGTGCGCGCGTACGGCGAGAGGCGCGGGCGCACGACCGGGGCGGGTGCGCGCGTACGGCGGGAGGCGCGGACGCACGACCGGGGCGGGTGCGCGCGTAGGCGGGAGGCGCGGGCCGGCGTACGGGCGGGAGGCGCGGGCGTACGGCGGACCGTCGGCCCGGACCCACGCGAGGCGGCGGACCGTCGGCCCGGACCCACGCGAGGCGGCGGACCGTCGGCCCGGACCCACGCGAGGCGGCGGGCCGACCGCGCCCGGCCGGGTGCGGCAAGGGCCCGGCCCCTCACTTCTCGCGCGGCGCCCCCGACCGGCCGCGCACCGCGCCGATGCTCGCCCCGATGACCAGGGCGATGGCGAGGGCGTCCGTGGTGGACAGGGCCTGGTCCAGGACGAGGAAGCCCGCGGCGGCCGCGATCGCCGGCTCCAGGCTCATCATCACGGCGAACGTGGAGGCGGGCAGGCGGCGCAGCGCCATCAGCTCCAGGGTGTACGGGAGGACGGAGCTGAGGACCGCCACCGCCGCTCCGAGCGCCAGGGTGGAGGGGACCGCGAGCTTCGCCCCGGACTCCAGCAGGCCCAGGGGCAGCGAGAGGGCCGCGGCGACGACCATCGCCAGGGCCAGCCCGTCCGCCTGCGGGAAGCGGCGGCCGGTGCGGGCGCTGAAGACGATGTACGCGGCCCACATCGCCCCGGCCCCCAGGGCGTACGCCGCGCCGACCGGGTCCAGGCGGTCGAAGCCGCCGCCGCCGAGCAGGACGACGCCGACGAGGGCGAGCCCGGCCCACACCACGTTGACCAGGCGGCGGGAGGCGACCACCGAGAGGACGAGCGGGCCGAGCACCTCCAGGGTGACGGCGATGCCGAGCGGGATGCGGTCCAGCGCCTGGTAGAAGAGCGTGTTCATGCCGCCCATCGCCACGCCGAAGGCGGCCACCGTCCCCCAGTCGGCGCGCGAGTGGCCGCGCAGGGTGGGGCGGCACACCACCAGCAGGATCAGCGCGGCGGCCACCAGGCGCAGGGTGACGACGCCCAGCGCCCCGGCCTTCGGCATCAGCAGCGCCGCGACGGCCGAGCCGAACTGGACGGACAGGCCGCCGGCGACCACCAGCGCCACCGGGACCAGCGCCGCGCGGCGGCCCGCGCCGGGGCGCCCGCCGCCCGTGCCCTCGGCGGCCCCTGTCAGCGCCGCCGCCGCTTCGGGGACGGCGACGGCTGCGGCGGCCGGCTCGGCGGCGCTGCGCTGGTCGTTCACGGGGGGCCTCCGGTGGGGCGGGGACGGGACGGGGTGACGGCGCGGAACCGCGGAGCCGTCGGGGCGAGGAGCGCCACGCTATCGGCCGCGCGGACGCGGGGCGAACCCCGTCCACCGGGCCGGACCGGGAGGGCGGGCCGCCCGGCGGTCGCCGCCGTACGGCCGAGGAGGTCCCTGCCGACCGGTCCTATGAACTCTTGGGATGCACACGGATAAATAGAGGTAAGAAGGGCAAAAAAGCCCACAAGATCTTCCCAAACAGACCGTCAAGTCTCCTATAGTGACCAAGACTTGAGCAGGAATTATCAGCTCCAGTTATCACTTTAGTACACCCTTGTGGAGAACTGTCCCGTTTGTCCGGTCCCGTTCGTCCCACCCCGCCGTCCGCCACCGAGGACTCCGATTGCGCCCCTCACACCGGCCCACCGCACTCGCCCTGCTGCTCTCGGCAGCCGTCACCGGCACGTCGGCCCTGTGGGCCGCCGCCGTGGCCCCCGACACGGTACGGACCCCGCTGGCGTGGGGAGCGGGCGTCGCCGCCGTACTGCTGAGCGTCAGCGTGGCCGTCACCGTCCACACCCTGGGGACCGCCCGTGCGCTGCGCACCGTGCGGGCCGAGGAGGCGCAGCGGTTCACCGCCGAGACCTCCCGCCTGGTCTCCGCCTCCGCCGCCGAGGCCCAGCGGTTCACCGCCGAGACCGCCCGGATCAAGGCCGCCGCCTCCGCCGAGACCGCGCGGGTCGCCGCCGCGGCCCGCGCCGACAACGAGCGGATCAGCGCGGAGGCCGCCGCCGAGCAGGCCCGCCTCAAGGCCACCATCAAGGCGCTCACCACCCGCGCCACCCGCGCCGAGGCCGAGCGCTCCGCCGCCGTCGCCGCCTGCGCCAACGCGGCCGGCCGGATGCAGGCCCTGGCCACCGGCATGTTGGCCGACCTGCGGGAGATGGAGCACCGGCACACCGACGAGGCCGTCCTCGCGGACCTGCTGCACCTGGACCACCGCACCGCCCAGGCGGGCCGGCTCGCGGACTCCATCGCCGTGCTGACCGGGGCCCGCTCGGGCCGGCGCTGGGCCAAGCCGATCGTCATGGAGTCGATCCTGCGCGGCGCGATGGGCCGCATCGGCAGCTACCAGCGGGTCCGCCTCCACTCCACCAGCGACGTCGCCATCGCCGGCCACGCGGCCGAGGGCGTCATGCACGCGCTCGCGGAGATCCTCGACAACGCCGCCAACTTCTCCCCGCCCACCGCCGAGGTCCACGTGTACGTGGAGGAGGTCCCGGCGGGCATCGTCATCACCGTCGAGGACAGCGGGCTGGTCATGAGCGAGGTGCAGTTGCGCCGCGCCGAGAAGGCCGTGTCCGCCGAGAACCAGGACCTGACCACCCTGTCCGGCACCCGGCTCGGCCTCGCCGTCGTCGGCCGCCTGGCCCGCAAGCACGGCCTGACCGTCTCCTTCCGGCCGTCCGCCCGCGGCGGCACCGGCGCCCTGATGATGCTCCCGCAGGAGCTGATCGCCCGCGCGGCCACCCCCGTCCCGGCCCCGGCGGCCCTCCCCGCCGCGGAGCCGGAGCCCTCGCACACCACGGCAGACCGCCAGGACTCCGCCGAAGCCGCCCCCGCGGCCCGGTCCGTCCCCGACCCCGACCCGGCGCCGCGGCCCACGGCGGGCGAGTCGGAGTCCACCGGCTCCGTGCCCGTGATCGGCGAGAGCGGCCTCCCCAAGCGCCGCCGCGGCCGCACCCTGGCCGCCGCCGAGTCCCGCAACGGCAACGCCACCCCCGGCGGAACCGAATCCCCCCGCGCCCGTACCACCGACCCGAAGGTCCAGGCAGCCCGCTTCAGCACCTTCAGCAGGGCGGTACGAGCCAACTCCCCGCACCCGGAAGGCAACCCCCGATGACCGCGACCACCGACGAGAAGCTCAACTGGCTGCTGGAGGGGCTGCTCGACCGCACCCCCGGCGCCCGCCACGCCCTCGTCCTGTCCCGTGACGGCCTCAAGCTGTGCCGCACCCCCGAGCTCTCCGTCGACCAGGCCGACCAGTTGGCCGCGATCTCCGCCGGAATCCAGAGCCTGTCGCACGGGGCGTCCATCGAGTTCGGCGACGGCACCGGCGGCGTACGGTCCGCGATGACCGAGTTCTACGGCGGCGTCCTGTTCATCGTCGAGGCGGGCGCGGGCGCGCACCTGGCCGTCGTCGCCGACGAGGACTCCGACGTCGGCCTCGTCGGCCACAACATGAGCGAGCTGGTCGAGCAGCTCGGGGAACACCTCGTCGCCCCGCCGCGCGAGCCGGCCGACGGCTCGGCCGCGGCGGAAACCTCGTCCGTATGACGACGGCGCCCCGACCCCGTCCGGGCCGCGACGACGACCCCGACCGGCTCTACACCCTCACCGGGGGCCGCGTCCGGTCCGACTCGGCCGCCTTCGACCTGGTGACGCTCGTCGTCGCCGAGTGCGCCCCGGCCCCCGGTATGCAGTCGGAGCACGTCGCGATCCTGCGCATGTGCGAGGGCCCCACCGCCGTCGTCGAGATCGCCGCCGGCCTGAAACTGCCGGTGAGCATCGTCCGCATCATGCTGTGCGACCTGCTCGACACCGGTCGGATCAGCGCCCGCCACCCCCGTACAGCCCGTGTCGCGGACCGGCTCCCCGACCCCGACATCCTGGAACAGGTGCTCGTTGGACTCCGCAACCTCTGACCGCGCCGCCCTGAGCGCGACGGCCGACAACGGACTCAAGATCGTTGTCGTCGGCGGCTTCGGCGTCGGCAAGACCACCATGGTCCGATCCGTGAGCGAGATCCGTCCGCTCAACACGGAGGAGACCATGACCCGTGCGGGCGAGGCCGTCGACCACCTCGACGGCGTCCAGGCCAAGTCGTCCACCACCGTGGCGTTCGACTTCGGCCGCATCACCCTCGACGCACGCTCCGTGCTCTACCTCTTCGGCGCGCCCGGACAGGAGCGCTTCTGGTTCCTGTGGGACCGGCTGTTCTCCGGCACGCTCGGCGCGGTCGTCCTCGTCGACACCCGCCGGCTCGCCGACTCCTGGTACGCGATCGACCGCCTGGAGCACCACGGCACCCCGTTCATCGTGGCGTGCAACGACTTCGGCGGCCCGCTCCACACCGAGCAGCAGATCCGCGAGGCGCTGGACCTCTCGCCGGACGTGCCGCTCGTGGAGTGCGACGCGCGCGACCGCTCCTCCAGCAAGTACGTGCTCATCACGCTCGTCGAACACCTCGCCGCGCTGTCGGCCGCCCGCCTCCGCACCCCCGAGGCGGCGCTCGCCGCGGCCGGACCGACCCCGGAGCCCGCCCCGTGACCACTGCCCCCGGCTGCCCCGTCGCCCACGGAGCCGTGCCCCTGTCCGGGCCCCGCTTCCAGAACGACCCGCTCCAGCTCTACCGGGACATGCGCCGCGACCACGGCGCGGTCGCCCCCGTCGTGCTCGACGGCGACGTGCCCGCCTGGCTGGTCCTCGGCTACCGCGAACTCCACCAGGTCACCGGCGACCCCGTGCTCTTCAGCCGGGACTCCGAGCTGTGGAACCAGTGGGACCGCATCCCGGACGACTGGCCCCTGCTGCCGATGATCGGGCGCAAGCAGCCCTCGATCCTCTACACCGTCGGCGAACGGCACAGCGTCCGCGCCATGATGATCAGCAACGCGCTGGAGGGCGTCGACCCGTTCGCCCTGAAGCGGTACGCGGAGGAGTTCGCGGACGAGCTGATCGACCGGTTCTGCACCACGGGCTCGGTCGACATCATCGCGGAGTACGCCAGCCTGCTGCCCGCCCTCGTCCTCGCCAAGATCTACGGCTTCCCCGACGAGAGCGCCCACCTGCTCGTCGCCGCGCTCAACGACATGATCGACGGCCGGGAGCGGGCCCTCGCCGGGCAGCAGCACCTGGCCGGCTCGATGTTCCAACTCCTGGTCGACCGGCGCGCCGAGCCGGGCGACGACGTCGCCAGCCGGATGCTCGCCGACCCCGGCGGCTTCACCGACGAGGAGATCGTCCAGGACCTCATGGTCATGATGGCGGCCGGGCACCAGCCGACCGCCGACTGGATGGGCAACTCGCTGCGCCTGATGCTCACCGACGACCGCTTCGCCGCCTCCCTCTCCGGCGGCCGGCACAGCGTCGCGGAGGCGATGAACGAGGTCCTCTGGGAGGACACCCCCACCCAGAACGTGGCCGGACGCTGGGCCGCCCGCGACACCCACCTCGGCGGCCGCCACATCCGCGCCGGCGACCTGCTGCTCCTGGGCCTCGCCGCCGCCAACGGCGACCCGCAGATCCGGACCCACGCCTCGGCGCTGACCGGCGGCAACAACGCCTTCCTCTCCTTCGGCCACGGCGAGCACCGCTGCCCCTTCCCGGCCCAGGAGACCGCCGAGGTCATCGCCCGTACGGGGATCGAGGTCCTGCTCGACCGGCTGCCGGACGTGGACCTCGCCGTCCCCGCCGAACAGCTCACCCGCCGCCCGTCCCCGTGGTTGCGCGGGCTCACGGACCTGCCGGTGCTCTTCACGCCCACGCCCGCCCTCGGTAGACCCGGAAGCCTCGGAGGACCCGCATGACCCGCATCGCGCTCGACCCCTTCGTCGCCGACCTGGACGCGGAGAGCGCCGCGCTGTGGGCGGCCGGTCCGCTGGCCGAGGTGGAGCTGCCGGGCGGGGTGCCCGTCTACGCCGTCACCCGCCACGCGGAGGCGCGGGCCCTGCTCACCGACGCCCGCGTGGTCAAGGACATCAACGTCTGGACCGCCTGGCAGCGCGGCGGGATACCGCGGGACTGGGCCCTGATCGGCCTGGTCAATCCGGGCCGCTCGATGCTGACGGTCGACGGCGCCGACCACCGCCGGCTGCGCACCCTGGTGGCGCAGGCGCTCACGGCCCGGCGGGTGGAGCGGCTGCGGGCGGGCATCGAGGCGCTGACGGCGGCGAGCCTGGACCGGCTGGCAGCCCTGCCCGCGGACCGGCCGGTGGACCTGAAGGCGGAGTTCGCCTACCCGCTGCCGATGAACGTGATCAGCGAGCTGATGGGCGTGGACGCGGCGGACCACCCGCGGCTGAAGGAGCTGTTCGAGAAGTTCTTCTCGACGCTGACCCCGCCCCAGGAGGTCCCGCAGGTCATGGCGGACCTCGCGGCCCTGTTCACGAAGATCGTCGAGGGCAAGCGGGCCCACCCCGGCGACGACCTGACGAGCGCGCTCATCGCGGCGTCCGAGGACGGCGACCACCTCACCGACGAGGAGATCGTCAACACGCTGCAACTGATCATCGCCGCCGGCCACGAGACCACGATCAGCCTGATCGTCAACGCCGTGACCGCGCTCCAGACCCACCCCGAGCAGCGCGAGCGGGTGCTGAGGGGCGAGATCCCGTGGGAGGGCGTGATCGAGGAGACCCTGCGCTGGAACTCCCCCACCTCCCACGTCCTGATCCGCTTCGCCACCGAGGACGTCGAGGTCGGCGACAAGGTGCTCCCGAAGGGCGAGGGGCTGATCGTCTCGTTCCGGGCGCTCGGCCGGGACGAGACGCAGCACGGCCCCTCGGCGGCCGAATTCGACGCCGCCCGCACCCCCAACCGCCACATCGCCTTCGGCCACGGCCCGCACGTCTGCCCCGGCGCGGCGCTCTCCCGGCTGGAGGCGGGCATCGCCCTGCCCGCGCTGTACGGGCGGTTCCCCGAGCTGGAGTTGGCGGTGCCGGCCGCCGAGCTGCGCAACAAGCCGATCGTGACGCAGAACGACCTGCACGAGCTGCCGGTGCGCCTGGGCCGCCCGGCCGGGGGCGGCGCCTGACCGCGCCCCTGCGGGGCCGTCCACGGGTCGGAGCGCGCGTCTCACCGGACGGACACGGTTGCTGGGCCGTGCCGTCGAGGGACTACGCTCCGACCCGTGGCCGACATCCAGATTCCCGCTGACATCAAGCCCGCAGACGGACGCTTCGGCGCCGGTCCCTCCAAGGTGCGGACGGAGGCGCTCGACGCGCTGGCCGCCACCGGCGCCTCCCTCCTCGGCACCTCCCACCGCCAGGCTCCGGTCAAGAACCTGGTCGGTGAGGTGCGCGAGGGCGTGCGCGCCCTCTTCTCCCTCCCCGAGGGATACGAGGTCGTCCTCGGCAACGGCGGCTCCACCGCCTTCTGGGACATCGCGACGCACGGGCTGATCGAGACGAAGTCCCAGCACCTGAGCTTCGGCGAGTTCTCCTCCAAGTTCGCCAAGGCCGCGAAGCTCGCGCCCTGGCTCTCGGACCCGACCGTCATCGCCTCCGACCCCGGCACCCACCCGGAGCCGCGCGCCGAGGCGGGCGTCGACGTCTACGCCCTCACCCACAACGAGACCTCCACGGGCGTGGCGGCCCCCGTCCGGCGGGTCGCCGGCGCCGACGAGGGCGCCCTCGTCCTGGTGGACGCCACCTCCGGCGCGGGCGGCCTGCCCGTCGACATCACCGAGAGCGACGTCTACTACTTCGCTCCGCAGAAGTCGTTCGCCTCGGACGGCGGCCTGTGGATCGGCGTGTTCTCCCCCGCCGCCCTGGAGCGCGCCGCCCGCGTCCACGCCTCCGGCCGCCACGTCCCGGAGTTCTTCTCGCTGCCGACGGCGATCGACAACTCGCTGAAGAACCAGACGTACAACACCCCGTCGCTGGCCACCCTCTTCCTGCTGAACGAGCAGCTCCGGTGGATCAACTCCCAGGGCGGCCTGGACTTCGCCACCGGCCGCACGGCCGCCTCGTCCGCCCACCTCTACGGCTGGGCCGACAAGTCCGCGTACGCCACGCCCTTCGTCACCGACCCGGCGCAGCGCTCGCAGGTCATCGGCACGAT
The DNA here is from genome assembly GCF_055588985.1 of Streptomyces sp. NPDC041970. Taxonomy (NCBI): domain Bacteria; kingdom Bacillati; phylum Actinomycetota; class Actinomycetes; order Kitasatosporales; family Streptomycetaceae; genus Streptomyces; species Streptomyces sp. NPDC041970. The sequence goes on along the minus strand of NZ_JBVJCD010000002.1, from coordinate 77,726 downwards.
CGACTTCGCGGACGGGATCGACGCGGCGGCCGTCGCGAAGGCGCTGCGCGCCAACGGCATCGTGGACACCGAGCCGTACCGCAAGCTGGGCCGCAACCAGTTGCGGGTGGCGATGTTCCCGGCCATCGACCCGGCGGACGTCGAGGCGCTGACCGCCTGCGTCGACCACGTCATCGAGAAGCTGTAACGCACGGCTCCGCCCGCGGAGGAACGGCCCGGCACCGCTTCGGCGCGCCGGGCCGTTCCCGTTCCCGTCACGCCGGGACCGGCACCCGGCGGGGTGGCATGGCCAAGGGCGCGCTCCCGGCCGGGACGGTCCTCCGACGATGCTCTCGGCACCAGCCCTTCCAGGAGGCCCCCCTTCCCGCGTCCCTCGGCGCGGAGGCCGCGCCGGACGTCGCCGAGCCGGTGCGGGCGGGGCGCCCCGGCGCTGCCCCGGCCCGCCCGCTCACTGCTCGGTCGCGCCCGCCAGCACCGCGCGCAGGGCGGCTATGCCGGCCAGCCACTCCTGATCCGCCCCGGCCTCGGCCCACAGCTCCAGCGGGCCCGTGTTCTCCGCGGTGAGGCGGTCCAGCGCGCGGACCGCCAGCGGGCGCAGGTCGGCGGGGAGCGGCGGGACGGGGTCCTTCGGGCCGTACGGGGTGGTGACGGGCTCGCCGCCGGGGCACTGGGCGGCGACCAGGGCGGCGGCCGCGACCGCCTCCTCCCCGTCGTCCACGTACTCCCGAGGGGCCGCGTCCGCGACGGCGCTCAGCGCGTCCCGCAGAACGTCCGCCTTCCGCTCCGCCGGCGCGCTGTCCACCCGTCCGCCGAAGTCGGCGGCGATGTCGTTGTCGAAGTGGCCGATGTCCCAGGCTCCCATGGGGGTTCCTCTCGGTGTGCCGCGATGGTCCCCCCATCCTCGCGGCCACCACTGACAGTCGGCCCGAGCCGGCTCACCGCACGCGGGAGCCTCCGCTTCCCTGGCCGTCCTCGTCCTCGTCCTCGTCGTCGCCCGGAAGGTGGACGTCGAAGACGTTGATGTTGATCTCCACGACCTCCAGTCCGGTCATCGACTCGACGGCGTCCGCGGCGTTGCTCCGGATGCGCTCGGCGAGTTCGTGGATCGGCACGCCGTACTCCACCGCCACGTCGACGTCGATCGCGGTCTGCTTCTCGCCCACTTCCACCTTGACCGAGCGCCCGGCGCCGGACGATCCGGACACCCGGTCCGTGACCGCGCCCAACGCCCTCGACGCGCCCTTGCCCACGGCGTGGACGCCGTCGGTCTCCCGGATCGCGATCCCGGCGATGGTGGCCACCACGTTGTCCGCGATGGTCGTCGTGCCGCGTCCGCCTGCCCCTTCCGTACCACCGCGCTTCGTCGTGCTTCCGCCTTGGTTGTCGACCATGTCCGCCTCACAGGGAGTCGTCTCGGAGTCGTCTCCACGAGCGGCGTGCCCGCCCGTGCGGGGTCCCCCGTCCAGGGTGCTCCCGCCCGCCGCCGCCCGCCATTCGGGCGGGGGCGGGTCAGTCCGCGGCCGGCCTGCGGGCCAGGACGAAGCCCTGGGGCGCGCGTTCCGGGTGGGGCCCGTCCGCCTCCCGCTCGCGCCGCACCCGCGACCGGACCTCCAGGCCCGCGTCCGCCAGCAGTTCGGCCACCTCGTCCACCTGCCGCCGGTGGAAGACGAGGGAGACCGGCCGGCCCAGCGCCTCGGTCAGGCGCAACGGCTCGTCCCCGACCTGGAAGCCGAGCAGCACGGGCGCGCCGGGCGCCAGGACGCGGCGGAACTCGGCGAACGCGCGCGGGAGTTCGTCGTCGGTGACGTGGATGGTGGAGTACCAGGCGAGCAGCCCGCCCAAGGAGGCGTCCGGCTGGTCGATGGCGAGCATGGACCCCTCGTCGAACCGCGGCCCCGGATGGTCCCGCCGGGCCGCGGCCAGCATCCCCGGCGAGGGGTCGATGCCGAACACGTCCAGACCCAGGCCGAGTCCGCGCAGATACGCGGTGACGCGCCCGGCGCCGCAGCCGACGTCGGCCACCGGGAGCCCGCCCCCGTCCGCCGCCGCGTGCTCGGCGAACGCGGTCAACAGGGCCCGTTCCAGGGGCTTGGCGGCCAGTTCGTCGCGGGTCCAGTCGGCGTAGCCGGTGGCGATGGCGTCGTACGAGGCACGGGTGGCGGCTGCGTGTTCGGTCATGGTCCGCCACCCTAGGGGCCGCCGTTCAGCGGGCGCCGAGCACCCACCGCTCCTCGCCGTCGTGCCGCTCCCCGGTCGGCGCGAGGCCCGCCGCCGCGGCCACCGCGGCGGACGCGGCGTGGGCGGGGTGGACGTGGGCGACGAGCGTGTGGACGCCCCCGGCCGACGCCAGGTGCGCGGCGAGGCCCCGCGCCGCCTCCCGCGCGTACCCCCGGCCCTGCCACGGGGCGCCGACCACCCAGGCGATCTCGGCCCGGTCGCCGCGTACGGTCGCCTGCACGTATCCGGCGAGGCGGCCGTCCGCGCGGATGCGGAGCACCCAGTTCCACCACCGTTCCGCCGGGTCCGGCGAACCGGCCGTCTGGCGCGCGTACCGGGCCCGCAGCCCGTCCGGGTCCGGGGGGCCGCCGCCGGTGAACGCGTACAGCGCCGGGTCCGCGAGGACGGCGGCCATCTCGTCGGCGTACGCCGGATCGAGGGGGAGCGCGTCGAGGCGGGCGGTGGCGAAGGGCGGGGGCCCGAGGGTCGGCATGGGCCCCGACCCTACGCGCCCCGCGCGCCGCTCCCCGGCCGGTCACCGGCTCAGGCGCTGGAAGCGGCGGACCGCCAGGGGCAGGCAGACCAGCGTGATGACCGCGGGCCAGACCAGGGCCATCAGCAGGGCGTGCTCCTCCACCCAGGTGCCGCCGCCGGCCACCGGGTTGCCGAACAGCGCGCGGGTGGCCGTCGCGGTCGAGGAGACCGGGTTCCAGGCGGCGACCGTGCCGAGCCAGCCGGGCATCAGCGAGGGCGCGACCAGGGTGCTGGAGACCATGGTGACGGGGAAGGCGATCGCGTACAGGCCGCCCGCCGCCTGGGCGTCGGGGACCATGAGGCCGAGCCAGACGCCCACCCAGATCAGGCTGAACCGGAGCAGCAGGAGCAGCCCGAACGCCCCCAGCGCGGCCCCCGTCCCGCCGTCCGCGCGCCAGCCGACGGCCAGCGCGGTCAGGGCGAGGACGGCCAGCTCGGCGGCGGCGACCACGAGGTCCGCGAGCCCGCGCCCGGAGGCGACGGCGGAGGGGGCCATCGGCATGGACCGGAAGCGGTCGATGACGCCCTTGCCCGCGTCGGTGACGACGGCCACCGCGGTGTTCATGAAGCCCATCGTCATGGTGGTGGCGAACATGCCGGGCATCAGGAACTCCCGGTAGTCGCCGCCGCCGGGCACCCGCATCGCGCTGCCGAAGACGTAGGCGTACAGCAGGACGGAGAGGATCGGGAAGCCGAGCTGCCAGACGATGGCGGAGGGCCGGCGCCGGTAGTGGGTGAGGGTGCGCCGGGCGACGTTCCAGCAGTCGGCCAGCGCCCAGTAGGCGCGGCCGTGCTCCGGCGCGGGGACGGCGGTGCGCGCGCGGGGGCGGGCGTCCGGAATCGTGGTCATGCGGCGGCCTCCTCGGACGCGGCGGGGTTCTGGGGGCGGGGGTGGGTGTCGTTCTCCGTACGGGGCTGGGCGGGGGGCTGCGTACCGGGCCGGGCGGGGGCCCGCGTACCGGGCCGGGCGGAGTCGGTCTCCGTACCGGTCCGGGCGGGGTCGGTCCCCGTACCGGGCCGGGCGGGGTCGCCCTCCCCGTGCGGCCCGGCCGGGTCGTCGTCGGGGTCGTGGCCCGTCCCGCGGCCGGTCAGCCGCAGGAAGACGTCGTCCAGGCTCGGCCGGCGCAGCCCGATGTCCTCCACCGCGATCCCCTCGTCCTGGAGGCTCCGGGCCACCTGGGTCAGGGCCGCCACCCGGTCCGCGACCTGGGCGTGCACCCGGCGGGTGGGGGCGTCGGTGACCACGAGCCCACCGCCGGCCACCCGGTCGACGGTCCGCGCCACCGCCGCGAGGTCGCCCGCGTCGGCGGCCACCACTTCGATCCGGTCGCCGCCGATCCGGTCCTTCAGCTCGTCGGGGGTGGCGTCGGCGATGGCCCGGCCGCGGTCGATGACGGTGATGCGGTGGGCGAGGCGGTCGGCCTCCTCCAGGTACTGCGTGGTCAGCAGCACCGTCGTGCCGTCCGCCACCAGGCCCCGGACCGCGTCCCAGACCTCGTTCCGGGCGCGCGGGTCGAGCCCGGTCGTCGGCTCGTCGAGGAAGAGGACGTCCGGCGCGAGGATCATGGAGGCGGCGAGGTCGAGCCGGCGCCGCATCCCGCCGCTGTACCCCTCGACGCCCCGGTCGGCTGCCTCGACCAGGTCGAACCGCTCCAGCAGCTCGGCGGCCCGCCGCCGGGCCCGCTGGGCGCCGAGGTGGAAGAGGCGGCCGAACATCTCCAGGTTCTGCCGCCCGGTGAGGCCCTCGTCGACGGCGGCGTACTGGCCGGCGAGCCCGATCCGGGCGCGGACCCGGCGCGGCTCGCGGCCCACGTCGATCCCGGCCACCTCCACCCGGCCCCCGTCGAACCGCAGCAGGGTCGCCAGGACCCGCACGGCGGTGGTCTTCCCGGCGCCGTTCGGCCCGAGGAGGCCGTGCACGGCGCCGGGGCGGACGGCGAGGTCGAATCCGTCCAGGGCGCGCTTCCCGCCGCCGCCCTTCTCCCGGTACCGCTTGACGACGCCCTCCGCGAGCACCGCGTATCCGGTTGCGGACATGGCACGACCCCCTGTCTCCCGACGCGCGGACCGCGCCAACTGAGTACACCGTACTCGATAATGGGTACGGTGTACTCGGTTTCTGCCCGGCCCCGTACGCTGGAGCCATGACGAACGACGGAACGGCAGCGGGACCTGCGGGCGGCGCCCCGAGCGCGAAGGCGGCGGACGGGGCGGCCACCGGGAGCGGCGACATCGCGCGCAGCCTGGAGCTGCTGTGGGGCACCGGCGAACGCCCCAGCCGCGGCCCCAAGCCGGGGCTCACCCTGGACCGGATCGTCGCGGCGGCCGTCGCCGTCGCGGACGCGGAGGGGCTGCCCGCCGTCTCGATGCGCCGGCTCTCCACCGAGCTGGGAGCGGGCACGATGTCGCTCTACCGGTACGTCCCCGGCAAGGCGGAGCTGCTGGACCTGATGCTCGACCGGGTGCTGGGCGAACCGCTGTCGGACGACCCGGCCGACGTGCCCGACGACTGGCGGGCCGCGATCGACCGGATGGCCCGCGAGTACCGGGACAACCTGCACCGCCACCCCTGGCTGCTCAAGATCAACCAGGCCCGCACGGTGCTCGGCCCCAGCGCCCTGCGCGGCCTCGAACGGGCCCTCACCGGGTTGCGCGGCATGGGGCTGCGGGACCCCGAGCTGATCGGCGTGATCATCACGGTCAACAGCTTCGTCGAGGGCCTGGCCCGGACCCACGGCGACGCCGCCGAGGCGGTGCGGCAGACCGGGCTGAGCGACCGGGAGTTCTGGGAGCGCCAGCAGCCCTACCTGGAGCGGGCCATGCTCAGCGGCGCGTACCCGGTGATGGCGGGCATGTCCGAGGACACGTTCAGCGCCGACTTCGACCACTTCGCGTTCGGCCTCGGGCGGCTGGTCGCCGGTTTCGAGGCGCTGGTCGAGGAACGCGCCCGCGAGCGCGGCGACCGGAGGTGACAGCGCCCGTGCCGCGTGCCCCAATGGAGGTATGGACGCCAGCGCGGAGCTCGCTCCGTTCGTCAGGCAGTACACCGTCCTGCTGAGCACCCGCCGGCAGGACGGGAGCCCGGTCGGCACGCCGGTCAACATCGCCGTCGAGGGCGATCACGCGTTCATCCGGACGTTCGCCTCGGCCTGGAAGGTCGAGCGGATGCGCAACCACCCGCGGGTGGAGATCGCCCCCTGCACGGTCCGGGGCAGACCCACCGGACCGCGGATCGGGGCACACGCCCGGCTGCTGCGGCCGGGCACGGCGGAGGACACGCACGCGGCCCGGATGCTGTCGCGCAAGCACCCCGTCGTGCAGGGCGTCCTCGTCCCGCTCGCGCACCGGCTGAAGCGGGACCGGACGCTGCACTACGAGCTGTGGCCGGTCACGGACGACGACTGACCCCGTCCCCGGTACGGGATCGAGGGGCCGGCACGGGACCGGGGGGCCGGCACGGGACCGAGGGGCCGGCACGGGACCGAGGGGCCGGCACGGGACCGAGGGGCCGGCACGGGACCGAGGGGCCGGAACCGGACCGGAGGCCGGAACCGGACCGGAGGCCGGAACGGGACCGGGCCCGCCCCCCGCCCCCGTGCTCACCCCCGGCGGCGCCGCCTCAGCGCGAACCAGAGCACGGCCACCCCCGCGACGACCGCCGCGCCCGTCGCCGCGCCGCTCCGGCCGCCCTCGTCGCCGCCGTCCTGCCCACCGCCGCCGGACGAGGCGCCGCCGCCCCCGCCGGAGCCCGAGCCGCCCGCCGCCTCGACCCGGACCACGTCGCTCTGCTCGCCCTCGGAGCCGAACATCAGGGCCGAGCCGTCCGCCGTGAACGCCACCGACTCCGCCTGCGGCTGCAACGGGGCGGAGACCGACCGGTCCGCGCCGAGGCGGCCGCCGGCGAAGGCGTACTCGCGGGCGCTGAAGTACGAGCGCAGGACCAGCCGGGTCCCGTCCGGCGAGAACGTCCCGTCCGTCACCCAGGGCACCTCGCCCACCCGCCGGAACACGTTCGTGGAGCCCGCGGACAGCTTCGCGGGCCCCTCGTAGAGGCCGCCGCCGTCCTCGTTCTTCGAGGCGATGTAGACGCGGCCGGTCTTCGGGTGGACCATCAGCGCCTCGGCGTCGCGGGGCCCGTCCGCGTACTCCACGTCGTACTGGACCGCCGTGACCGTCGCGTCGCGCAGGGTCTTCGGCTCGGGGAAGCGGTAGATCCAGACGTGGTCCCAGGTGCCGTTCAGGTTGTCGCCGATGTCCCCGACGTAGAGGTCCCCGTCCGGCCCGACGGAGACGGCCTCGACGTCGCGCGGCTGCCCCACCCCCTTCATGGTGATCGTGGCGACGGTCTTCCCGGTGCGGGAGTCGACGGCGTAGACGGAGGGGCCGTCGTCGCTGTCGTTGTGCGTCCAGTAGACGCCGGGGTGGGCGCGGCTGGCGGCGAGGCCGCTGGACTCGGTGATACGGGGGTCCTCGATCGTGAAGTCACGGTCGGGCCGGCCGTCCTCGGCCGCGGCCGGGCCGCCGCCCGCGAGCAGCGACAGGGAGGCGGCGAGCACAGCGGCGGCGGAGACCGCCGGGCCAGTCAGATACGAACGCATGGCCCAAGTGTCCACCGTCACGTCGCAGGCCGGAGACGGGATCGGCCATGATGGCGCCATGCGTTTTCTCTTCGTCGGCGACTCCATGACGATCGGGCGCGCCGGCGACTTCACCTGGCGTTACCGCATGTGGCAGCACCTGGAGTCGTTCCCCGGCCACCCGTACGAGATCGTCGGCCCCCGCTCGGGCCTGTACGACGCCGAGGCCGACGCCCCGCTCTCCGAGGCGTACGCCGACCCCGCCTTCCCCGCCCCGGCCCGCCGCCACCTGGCCGGCTGGGGCGAGGGGTGGCTGCACATGGCCCCGGTGATCGCGGACGCGGTGCGCGGGAGCCGCGCGGACGTCCTGCTCGTCTCGCTCGGGCTGATAGACCTCGGCTTCTACACCGACCCCGAGCAGACGGCCGCCAACGCCCGCGCGTTCGTCGCGGCGGCGCGCACCGCCAACCCGCGCGTGCGGATGGTGCTGATGCCGGTCATCCCCAACGTCCGGGCCGAGACGGACGCCCCCTTCGCCGCCTCCTGCGCGCACTTCAACGAGCTGCTGGCCAAGGCCGTCGCCGACCTGGACACCGCCGCCTCGCCCCTGCTGCTGGCCTCGCCGCCGCCGGGGTACGACCTCGGCGCGGACACCTACGACGGCACGCACCCCGGCCCGTCCGGCGAACACCGGCTCGCCGCCGCCTTCGCCGACGCGATGCACGAGGCGTGGTCCCTCGGCGGCCCCTACGCCCGGCGGGCGGCGCTTCCGCTGACCCTGTCGGCCTGAGCGCCCGACGCCACCCCGACCGAGCGCCCGACGCGGCCGCCGCCCCACCGCCCGGCGCGACCCTCACCGCGCGGACGGCGCTCCCCTCACTCCGCGCCCGGCGCCCCGAGCATCGACAGGGCGAGCTGCGTCAGCTCCCCGGAGACCTCGCCGGGGCGGGCGCGGCGGCAGCGGCGGGTGTGGTGGGCCATCAGCTCGTGGACCGTGCCGACCATGACCATGACGTCGACCCGGTAGTCCCGGTCCTCCGCCTCGCCCCGCTCCACCGCGCGCTCGGTCTCCCCGGTCAGGAACTCCGTCCACAGGGCCCGCCAGAGCTTGCAGTGCTCGTCGACCACCGCGCTCACGCCCAGCACCTCGACGAAGGTCACCCGCGCCTCGCGGGGGTCGCGGGTGACGGCCTCCACGTACGCGTCGAACAGCCGCCGCACCCGGTCCGCGATCGAGTACGCCTCGATGTCCTCGGAGAGCAGGGCGCTCTCCGCGGCCCGCAGCCCGGTCGTGGTGACCCGGTTGTGGAGGGCGATGAGCAGCCCCTCGCGGGAGCCGTACTCCTGGCGCAGGACCTCGACCGGCACCCCGGCCGCCGCGCACACGTCCTGTTCGGAGGTCTCCCGGTAGCCGTAGACGCCGAACAACTCCCTGGCCGCCTCCAGAAGCTGCTCCCGCGCCTGCGCGCGGGCGACGTCTCCGGGCCCGGTCCGCTGAACCGTCCAGCTCTCCGCCACCGGTCCTCCTTGAGCGCAAGGTGCGGGAGAGGGGCCTGCGCACCTCTGCACGAACCGCCGCCCCATTGTGCTCGCCCGCCGACGCCAGGACCGCCACGCCACACCCGTACGGGCGAACGCCCCCACGCGGAAACGCTTCTTCTTCGCGCGGCCCCCGACCGGCCCCGCGAACGGGCCGGTCGGCGGGGTCCCACCGGCCGCGGGGCCGACACCAGTTCGGCGGGTCACCGCCGGGGCGGTGCGTACGGGCCCGGCGGCTCCCCCGCCTCAGCCGTCGAGGAACTCCGCGCACCGGAACGGCCCCAGCGGCGGGCCCTCGGCCGGCCGCACGGTCACCTCGACGTCGTCCGCCCGCACCGCCGGCTCCCGCACGGACTGGAAGCTCGCCAGCGTGCACACCAGTTGGCCGGTGGCCTGGTCGCGCGCCGACGCCCAGTAGGGGCCCTCCAGGCGCACCGTGACACGGGTCCCGTCCCCGGTCACCGCGTAGCCGCCGGCGCTGTGCACCAGCGTGGTCAGCCCCTCGGCCCGCTCGGCGGGCGCGGGCCCCTGGGCGAGCAGCTTGAACACGATGTCCAGGTCGGTCACCTCCCGGTCGAGCAGGGGGACGGCCCGCGGCCCGCCGGCGGACGCGAAGTACAGCCGCGCCCCGCGCGTCAGCCCGGACGCCGGCTCCCCCGCGTCCACCACCCCCGTCGGCTGGACCCCGCACCCCGCGAGGGACACCCCCAGCGCGGCGGCCGCGACTGCCCGTCCGCTCCTCATCCCTCCCCCTCCTCGTCCCGCCGCAGGGGCAGCCGCAGCGTGAACACCGCGCCGCCTCCCGGCCGTTCGTCCACCTCGATCGTGCCGCCGTGCAGCCGCGCGTTCTCCAGCGCGATCGCCGTGCCGAGACCGCTGCCCTGGCCCGTCTCCCCGCCCGCGCCCGATCCGCGGGCGTCGGCGCTGCGGGTGCGGGCCGCGTCCGCCTTGTAGAACCGGTCGAAGACCCGTTCGCGGGCCTCCGGCGGCAGTCCGGGGCCGCGGTCGGCGACGGCCAGCGCCACCCGCTCCGCCCCGTCCGCCGCACGGTCCGTGCTCAGGGTCACGGTCACCGGCGGGGCCCCGTGCCGCAGCGCGTTGCCCACCAGGTTGGCCACGACCACGTCGACGCGGCGGCGGTCGACCACCGCCCGGACGCCCTCGGGCAGGACCGTCTCCACCCGGTCCGTCCAGCCGCGCAGCGCCAGCGAGGCCCGTACGGCGTCCGCGAGGTCGGTGGCGGCGGCGTTCAGCCGGACGGCCCCGGCGTCGAAGCGGGAGATCTCCATCAACTCCTCGACCAGCCGGGACAACCGGGCCGTCTCCGCGCCGACGGTCCGGGCCGCGCGGGCGGTGTCCGGCGGCAGTTGGTCCGCGTCCTCCTCCAGGACGGTCGCCACCATCGTCATCGCCGCCAGCGGCGTGCGCAGTTCGTGCGACACGTCCGCCACGAAGCGGCGCGCCTTCGCCTCCTGCTCGCGCAACTCCGCGTCGGAGGACTGGAGGGCGTCGGCGGTCTCGTTGAACGTACGGGCCAGCTCGGCGAGTTCGTCGTGGCCGGTGACGGCGACCCGGCTGCCGAGGTCGCCGGCGGCCAGCTCGCGGGTGGCCCGGCCCAGCTTCCGCACCGGGCGCAGGACCGTGCCCGCGGCCAGCAGGGCGAGGACGGCGGCCAGCCCCACCACCGGCACGATGCCCGCGCGCACGGAGTCCAGCAGGGCGGCGGTGTCGTCGCGCTCGGCCCGCAGGTCCGCGATGGCGAAGACCTCCAGCCCCGAGGTGCGGCGGTCCCCGTCGTCGTACGTCACGGGCGTCCCGACGACGAGGTACGGCTCGCCGCGCCACATCACCCGCTGGAACCGGGCCCCCTCCCCCGCCCGCACGGCGGCGCGCAGTTCGGGCGTGATCCGGCCCCCCGTCTCGGCGTACCCGTCGGAGACCGCCGACAGGTCCTCGTAGCGGGCGACCACCACGCGCCCGCCGACGCCCTCGGAGACCTTCGCCGCGAACCGGGCCAACGACCGCTGGTCCGGCGGCGTCTCGAAGTCGGCGGCGACCGCCGTGACCCGCTCGCGCAGGTCGTCCACGGCGGTGTTCTGGGTGCGCTGGAGGACGGCGGTGCGGGCGTCCCGGTAGGCGAGGGCGGTCGCGGTCACCGCGCTCACGAGCGCCACCAGGACGAAGGTGACGACCAGCCGGACGCGCAGCCCGCCGGTGAACCGCCGGGCGCGCCGACCGGCCGCACCCGGACCCGTGCGCCCCGCCACGCCCTTTCCCGTGCGCCCCGCCGCGGCCTTCCCCGTACGTCCCGCCGGGGCCTCGTCCTCCGTACGCCCCGGCGCGGCCCCGCCCGTACGCCTCACAGCGGCCCGAAGCGGTAGCCGAAGCCCCGCACGGTCTGGACGTACCGGGGGCGGGCCGGCACGTCCTCGATCTTCGCCCGCAGCCGCCCGACCGCCGCGTCCACCAGCCGCGAGTCCCCGAGGAAGGTGTGGTCCCACACCGAGGCGAGGAGCTGTTCGCGGCTGAGGACCCGGCCGGGGGAGGCCGACAGCTCCAGCAGCAGGCGCAGTTCGGTGGGCGGCAGCGGGATGAGCCGTCCGTGCTTGGCGACGGTCAGCCCGGCCCGGTCGATCACCAGCCCGGCGTGGTCGGGGGCCGGGCCCTGCCGCACGGAGGGCTCCGCGCGCCGCAGGGCGGCCCGGATGCGGGCCTCCAGGACGGGCGCGGTGACCGGCTTGACCACGTAGTCGTCGGCCCCCGCCTCCAACCCGGTCACGACGTCCGCGTCATCGCCCCGCGCGGTGAGCATGATGACGGGCAGGGTCGCCGAACGGGCCCGGATGCGGCGGCACACCTCGAAGCCGTCCATGCCGGGCAGCATCAGGTCCAGCACGGCCAGTTCGATCCGCGCGCCCCGCGCCCCGGCCAGCAGGGCCAGGGCCTGTTCGCCGGTGGCGGCGGTGTCCACGCCGTACCCGTGCCGGCGCAGCACGAGCTCCATCCCGTCCCGTACGGACGCGTCGTCCTCGATGAGCAGCACATGGGGCATGGGGCCGATTATGTGCGCGCCGCGCCCCCGCGCGCTCCCCGCCCAGGGGGGCGAACGCCCAGGCCGGGGCATTGTTACGTTCCCATCATGCGGCCATGGACGGGCCATCACGCGGGGCGGCGAACGTACTCCGCATGAACTTCCCCACCACCTCACGCCGCCGCCCCGCACGCTCCCGGACCACCGCCCGGCTCCGCCTGGCCGCCCTCGTGGCCGCCCCCGTCCTCGCCCTCTCCGTCGGCTGCCTCGGCGACGACGGCGAGGGGACGAAGGGGGCCGGCGCCATCGCGGACGTGCCCGCGACGGCGAGCGCGTCCCCGGCGAAGCCCGCGGACGCCGCGAAGACCGGCGCCCCGCCGGCGGGCAAGAGCGCCTTCTACGACGCCCAGGTGGCGTTCGTCCAATGTATGCGCGCCAAGGGCGGCTACCCGGACTTCCCCGACCCCAAGCTCAGCGGCTACCTGGACTGGACGAAGATCAGCGAGATCGGCTCCCAGCCGGGCCGCAACGAGGGCATCAAGGGCGGCAAGGGCAACGCCTGCGTCGACGAGCTCCAGGCGGCGATGGCGGCCGAGCCCGAGCGCGACCAGCAGAAGGCGTACGAGTCGATGCTCGCCCACGCCCAGTGCATGAGGGACAACGGCCTCGACGGGTTCACCAACCCGACGATGTCCGGCGGCAACGTGATCCCCGGCGGCGACCCCAACCCCGCCTCCCCGATCTTCGACCCCGAGTCCCCCGCGTACAAGACGGCCAGGGAGGCGTGCAAGGGCAAGCTCCTCGACGGCCTGGACGGAATGCAGTGAGGCGCGGCACCGCTCTCCTCGCGCTCGGCGCGGCGGCCGTCGCCGCCGCCGCCACCGCGGGGTTCCTCGCCCTCGGCGACGGCGGCGGCGACGCGAGCGCCACCGGCCGCCGCGAGGACCTGCCGCCCGCCACGGCGACGATCGTGCGCACCGACCTCGTCCAGTCCAAGACCGTCGACGGCACGCTGGACTTCGCCCAGCGCCGGGTCGTGAAGTCCCCCGTGCAGGGCACCGTCACGGTGGCCGCCCCCGAGGGGAAGACGCTGACCAGGGGCGAGGCGCTGTACGAACTGGACGACAAGCCCGTCTCCCTCCTGTACGGGCCGGTCCCCGCCTTCCGCGAGATGAAGCGCGGCGACCGGGGCAGCGACATCCTCCAACTGGAGCGGAACCTGCGGGACCTGGGGTACGGGGCCGGGCTGTACGTCGACACGGAGTACGGGCCGGACACCGAGGCCGCCGTCAAGCGGTGGCAGAAGCACCTCAACCGCGAGACCACCGGCCGGGTCGGCCGGGGCCACGTCGTCTTCCAGCCCGGCCGCGTCACCGTGGTCTCCGCCGACGCGCGCCTCGCCGACCAGGTCGCCCCCGACGGCCCGGTCCTCACCGTCGCCTCCACCAAGCCTGTCGTCCGGGCCCGGCTGGAGCAGGGCGACGGGGCGCTCACCGCGCCCGGCACCAAGGTCGAGGTGGCCCTGCCCAGCGGGAGGACCGCGGCCGGGAAGGTCGCCGGGACGGTCCGCCCCGAGGAGTCCGGCGCCGGGGACGGCGCGGAGGTCTCCCAGGAGGGCATCACCGTCGAGGTCGTCCTCGACGGCGGGGCGAGCGCCGCGTCCGGCGAGGACCCCAAGGCCCCGGCGAGCGTCACGTTCGTCAGCGAGGCCCGCGAGGACGTCCTCGCGGTCCCCGTCGAGGCGGTCCTCGCCCTGCGCGGCGAGAAGGGCGGCTACGGCCTCCAGGTCGTCCGGGACGGCGAGGCGACGATGATCCGGGTCGAGACGGGCATGACCGCCGACGGGCGGATCGAGGTCAGCGGCCCGGACGTGCGCGAGGGGCTGAAGGTCGGAGTGGCGGCGTCATGAGAGCCGACGGCCCCACGACGGACCGCCTCCCGCCCGGCGCCCCGGTCGTCGAACTGCGGGACGCCGCCAAGTCCTACCCCGGCGGCGTCCACGCCCTGCGCGGGGTGGACCTCACCGTCCGGCAGGGCGAACTCCTCGCGGTCGTCGGGCCCTCCGGCTCCGGCAAGTCCACGATGCTCAACCTCATGGGCACCCTCGACAAGCCCACCTCGGGCACGGTCCGGGTGGCCGGACACGACGTGTCCGCCCTCTCCGACGCCCGGCTCTCCGCACTGCGCGCCCGCCACATCGGCTTCGTGTTCCAGCACTTCCACCTGGCGGCCGGCCGCGACGCGGTGGACAACGTCGCCGACGGACTGCTGTACGCGGGCGTCCCCCGCAAGGAGCGGCGCGCACGGGCGCGGGACGCGCTCGCCCGCGTACGGCTGGACCACCGCGCCTCCCACACGCCCAACGAGCTGTCCGGCGGCGAGAAGCAGCGCGTGGCCATCGCCCGCGCCGTGGTGGGCGAGCCGCGCCTGCTCCTCGCGGACGAGCCGACCGGGGCGCTGGACACCGCGTCCGGCGGGATCATCATGGACCTGCTGCACGAGCTGCACGCGTCCGGCACCACGATCTGCGTGATCACCCACGACCACGGGATCGCGGAGGCGCTGCCGCGCCGGGTCCGCTTCCAGGACGGCGCCGTCGTCGCGGACATCCGCTCCACCCCCCGTACGGAGGCCGCCCCGTGACCCGCGACCTCAGACCGGCCCGCCTCGCGCTCCGGGACGTCCTCGGCGTCGGCGCGGTCGGCCTGCGCGCCCGCCGCGCCCGCGTGGTCCTCTCGGCGCTGGGCATCGCCATCGGGATCGCGACCATGGTCGCGGTCGTCGGGCTGTCCGAGTCGAGCCGCGCGGACCTGATGGCCCGGCTGGACCGCCTCGGCACCAACCTGCTCACCGCCGAGGCGGGCGACGACGCCCTCGGGCGGACGGTCAAGCTGCCCGAGCACGCCGAGGCGATGGTCGAGCGCATCGGCCCGGTGCGACACGCCACGGCCACCGCCGACGTCGACGCCCGTATCCGCCGCAGCGACGTCGTCCCCCCGGAGCGCACCGCCGGGGTCACCACCCAGGCGGCCCGCCTGGACCTGCTGACCACGCTCGGCGGCGAGGTCGACCGGGGGAGCTGGCTCACCCCGGCCGGCGAACGCCTCCCCACGACGGTCCTCGGCGCGGTGGCGGCCGACCGGCTCGGCATCACCCGCCCCGGCGAGACGATCATGATGAACGACATCCGCGTGGTCGTCGTCGGCATCCTGCGGCCGATCGAGCTGTTCCCCACCCTGGACCGGGTGGCCCTGGTCGGATTCCCGGCCGCCGAACGCCACTTCGGCTTCGACGGCCACCCCACCACCGTCTTCGAACGCTCCACGGACGCCTCCGTCGAGGACGTACGGGCCATCCTGGCGCGCACGGTCAACCCCGGCCAGGAGGCGACCGTCCGGGTCTCCCGCCCCTCCGACGCGCTGGCGGCCAAGGCGGCCGCCGACAAGGGGATGACGACCCTGATGCTGGGCCTGGGCGCGGTGGCGCTGCTGGTCGGCGGGGTGGGCGTCGCCAACACCATGGTCATCTCCGTCCTGGAGCGCCGCCAGGAGATCGGGCTGCGCCGCTCGCTGGGCGCGACCCGCAACGCGATCCGGCTCCAGTTCCTCACCGAGTCGCTGCTGCTGTCGGCGCTGGGCGGGGCGACGGGGGCGCTGCTCGGCGCGGCGGCGACGTACGGCTTCGCGCACGCGCAGGGGTGGACGGCGGTGGTCCCGCCCTGGTCGCTCGCGGGCGGGCTGGCCGCGACCCTGCTGATCGGGGTGGCCGCGGGGCTCTACCCGGCGATCCGCGCCTCGCGGCTGCACCCGACGGTGGCGCTGAACGCGACGTGAGGCGTACGCGGCGGGGGGCGGCCCTCCCCCGCCGCGCGGGTCAGGGCGAGACCCGCGCGATCCCGCGCCGGTCGGCCGTACGGGCCATGATCAGGCAGTACAGCGGGGCGAAGACGAGTTCGAGCACCATGGCCTGCCAGGGGGCGTCGGCGGCGGTCTCGGTGCTCGACAGCTCGCCGAAGCCCGCGGCGAGGCCGAAGGCCAGCAGGTTGTTGGCGACGTGCATGACGACGACCGCCTCCAGCCCACCGGTGCGGATCACCAGCCAGCCCCACCACAGCGCCGAGTAGAGCAGCAGGACGAACCCGGAGAGCTGGCCGAACCCGTGGGCCAGGGCGAACAGCAGCGACGCCAGGACCACCGCGGGCCACGGGGAGCGCACGGTCCGGCCGATCACCTGGACCAGCCACCCCCGGAAGACGTACTCCTCGGCCGCCGCCTGGAACGGCACCAGCGCCACCAGCACGGCCAGGCTGACGAGGAAGGCCGGCCACCCCGGAAAGCCTCCCCCGGACTCCCCCACCGGCTCGTCGCTCCAGGTCCACGCGACCAGCAGCCCCGTCTGGAGGAGCATCAGCGGGAACCCCACGGCGGCGCACCGCCCGAGCCACCCCCACCGCAGCCGCCCGAGGACGGAGGACACGGTCCCGGCCGGCCGCCGCCCCAGGTAGCGCACGCCCCACAGCACGACGGGTATGCCGACCGCCAGGCCGAGGAGCTGGACGGCCGTGTCCGCGAGCGGGTCCTCGAAGAACAGGTCGCTGTCCGGCGACACGGGCCCGGCGTCCAGCAGCTCCGCGACGACGAACCCGGCCACGGAGACGACCACCAGGCCCACCACGAGCAGCACCAGGACGACCACCAGCTCGCCCAGCCACCCGAACCTGCCGCCGTACCCGTTGCGGCCCTGCTCGTCGTACCGCGACCCGCCCGGCGCCCGCACGGGCCCGGTCGCCACCGCCCCGCCCGGCGGCCACGCCCCGCCCGGCGGCGTGGGCCACCCCTGCTGAGGCGGCGCGGGCCACCCCGGCGGGGACGGCTCGGCGGGACGGGGCGGCTCGCCCCAGGGCGGGGACACGTCAGGGTTCACAGCGATGATCTTCCGTGCCGCGCGTGTGCGGGGTCAACGCGTACGGGCCGGGGCGGGGGCTCGTCGAGGGGCGAACGCGGGAAACCCGTTCAGCGCCCATGGCGTTCTGCGAGCGCGCGGGTACCGCCCCCGCGTGAGGACCGGCGAAGGAACCACCGTGCCCGCCCACCACGACGTCGACGCCGAGAGGGAGGTGGGGGACGCCTGCGCCGCCTCCGCCTTCAAGGACGACGCGGAGCCCGGATTCTCCTGGACGCAGTACGCCGGTCACGGCCCCGGAGCGGATCCGCTCGGCGGCGCGCTCCGTGCCGGAGATCGGCTGCGGCACCGGTCGCGCCCTCGCCCACCCGGCCCTCCGGGGCGTGGCCGCGCGCGGTGTCGACCTGTCGCCGGTCATGGTGGCGAAGGCGGCGGCGCAGTGGGGCGGTACGGGCGCGGAGTCCGTGTGCGCGGAGGTGCTCGGCCACCCGGGCGCCGACGAGGAGACGTACGACGCGGTCTCCTCGTCCTTCGGGGCGGCCTGGTTCACCGCCCCCGGCCGCCTCTTCCCGCTCGTCCGCCGGCGCCTCGGTCCCGGCGGCGTCCTCGTCTTCTCCCAGCCGCCGGCCGCCCCCGGCGCGTACGGGCCGCAGGGCATGTACAGGGGCGGGTTCGCGGGCCGGGCCGTGTCCACCTACCGCTACAGCCACCGCCCGGCCGTGTGGGAGCGGCTGCTGACCCGCGCCGGATGCGCCGAGGCCGACGCGCGGGTCCTGGACGCCCCGCACCCCGGACACATCGGCACCCTCATCGTCCGGGCGGTCGCCCCGTGAACCGCGCGGGGGCGGGCGCCAAGGGACCGTGAAGCCGTGCGGCCGTCTGCCCGTGACACCGTGAACCCGCCCGCCGGAGCGGGGAGTTCCACATGGCGCTCCGGGTCGCCCTTCGGGGAGGATGGGCGTCACGCGTACGGGCGTCGGGCGCGGGGGCGGTGCGGCACGGGGTGGTACGGGTCGGATGAGTCAGTGGTTGGCCGCGCGCGGTGTGCACTACCTGTTCCTGCTGTTCTCCGCGGTGCTCGGCGTGTCCGTGGCGGTCGTCTCGGTGTGGGCGGACGGCTCCCAGGGGGACCGGAAGCTCGGGCTGGCCTTCATCGCCGGGGCCTCTGCCTTCGGGGTCGTCGTGATCACCCACCTGGAGAAGCGGCTCGTCGAGAAGGACAGGGAGCGGGCCGAGGAGCGGGCCATCCGCGCGGAGGCGGACATGGCCCAGTTGTACTCGATGAACCTGTTCCCGCTGAGCGAGGCGGTCCGGGAGCTGACCGCCCGCTACACCACCGCCGCGCCGCTGCCCGCCCCGTCCGTCCAGACGGTCGCCGACCTCGACCAGCGCCGGCAGGACGTGCTCCAGCGCGTCCTGGAGTGCGCGGTCGACCTCACCGCGCCCCCGGTCGGCCCGGCGTTCACCCCGCGCGCCCGGTGCACCTTCTACCTCTTCGACCCGGTCGCTGACACCTTCACCAAGGTGCGCGACCACCCCGGCAACCGGCCGCCCCGCACGGTCATCGACCCCGTGGGCGCGGCCCACATGAAGAACGAGATCCTCGGGGGCGGCGGGAAGCCGTTCCGGATCGACGGCAGGCAGGCGACGCGGTCCTACCTGATCCCACCGGGGACGGGGTACGAGGCGGTCATCGCCGTGCCGGTCATCCACGGCACGCGGAAGATCGGCGTCCTGGCGGTGGACGCCCCCGCCTTCTCCGACTTCATCGACGCGCACGTGCCCCTCATGCAGTCCCTGGCCAACGTGCTCGCCTCGGCCTACGCGCTCAAGTGACCCCGGTTAAGGAGGCGCCTCGTGGCGCGGTGGAACAGGCGGCGCGAACCCCTCCGGGCGTCTCCGGACGGGCCGCCGATGCCCGAGGCCATGGAGGGCGTGCCGCAGGACGCGTGGAACGTCCTGCGGCGGCGGGAGTACGCCCGCCACCGCGCCCGCGAGGCGGCGCGCGTCCGGGTGCGGGCCGAGCTGGCGCGCCCGCGCGAGCAGGCGCTGTCCCACCTCACCGTCGCCTCGGTGGCGACGGCGGTGTTCGGGGCGTCCGCCCTCGCCCTGCTGGTCATGGGGGCCGGCTGGTGGAGCCTGGCGCCGGTGGGCCTGCTGCTGCCGGCGGTGCTCACGGGGGTGTACTTCGGGCTCGTGGCACGCCGGACGGACGCACCCCCGCCCTCCTGAGGACGCGCCCCGTACGGCCCGATCCGGGCGGCCCGGAAAGCCGTTGACGTACGCCGGTCCGTCACGAAGGATCGCCGCGTGACGACCGACGAGCACCCCTCCCCCGCGCCGTCCCGCCCCCTGGCCCTGGTCACCGGCGTCGGGCGGAGCGTCGGCATCGGCGCGGGCATCGCCCGGCGGTTGGCGGCCTCCGGCTGGGACGTCGCCTTCAGTTACTGGACGCCGTACGACCGGCGCATGGCGTGGGGGGTCGAGGACGGGGCCGCCGCGGCCGTCGGGCGGGAGTTGGCGGAGGCCGGGGCCCGGTGGGCGGCGGTCGAGGCGGACCTCACCGACCCCGACGCCCCGGCCCGGATCTTCGACGAGGCCGAACAGCGCCTCGGGCCGGTGACCGCGCTCGTCCTCTCGCACGCGGAGTCGGTGGACTCGGGGCTGCTGGACACCACCGTGGAAACGTTCGACCGCCACTTCGCGGTGAACGCCCGCGCCAGTTGGCTGCTGATCCGCGAGTACGGGCTGCGCTACCGGGGCGCCCGCGACGCCGTGGCGGGCCGGATCGTCGCGCTCACCAGCGACCACACGGTGGGCAACCTCCCGTACGGCGCGAGCAAGGGCGCGCTGGACCGGATCACGCTGGCCGCCGCGCACGAGCTGGCCCGCCTCGGGGTGACCGCCAACGTCGTCAACCCCGGCCCGGTGGACACCGGGTGGATGAACGCGGAGCTGCGCGAGACCCTCGCGGCCCAGACCCCGCTCGGCCGGCTCGGCACCCCTCGGGACACCGCCGACCTGGTCTCCTTCCTGTGTTCGCCCGAAGGGCAGTGGATCAACGGGCAGTTGCTGAAGAGCAACGGCGGCCTGGCCGGGTAGCACCCCGGCCGACCCCGCGCCGCGGGCGCGGCCGACGCCCGCGGGCGGGGTGCGAACCGGCAGGTCCTTCGAGGCGTCAAGAGGTGGGGGAAGCGTCTACTCTGACGTGGTCCATGGAGTGCACAGGGGGTCGTATGCACAACGAAGACGAGGCTGGCAGAGCGGGCCACGGGACCACCGGAGAGCCCGACCGCTGGGAGGGCGACGACCTCAGCAGCACGGACGGACGCACTCCCGGACCGCCGCGCGACGCTCCCACCGCCCCCGCCCTGGTGATCGACGGCCGCTACGAGCTGCTGGAGACGATCGGCAGCGGCGGCATGGGCGAGGTCTGGAAGGCGTACGACCGCCGACTGCGCCGCCACGTCGCCGTGAAGGGCCTGCTCGACCGGAGCGCCATGACGGCGGGCACCAAGAAGGCGGCCCTCCAGCGGGCGCGCCGCGAGGCGGAGGCCATCGCCAAGATCGAGCACCAGAACGTGGTGACGGTCCACGACCAGGTCGAGTCCGACGACCAGGTCTGGATCGTGATGAAGCTGCTCGACGCCCGCTCCCTGGGCGACCTGCTGCGGCGCGAGCGCATCCTCTCCGTGCCCAGGGCCGCGGACATCGCCCTCCAGATCCTTCGGGGGCTGCGGGCGGTGCACGGCGCGTCGGTCGTCCACCGCGACGTGAAGCCGGGCAACGTGCTCGTACGGGACGACGGGCTCGCCATCCTGGTGGACTTCGGCATCGCCACGTTCGAGGGCGCCGACCGGGTCACCCGCACCGGCACCGTCATCGGCACGCCCCCCTACCTGGCCCCCGAGCTGTTCGCCCCCGCGTCGCCGGGGCCCACGCCCGCCTCGGACCTGTGGGCGCTGGGGATCACGCTGTTCGAGATGGTCGAGGGGCGGGTGCCGTTCGGCGGCGGCGAGGTGTGGGAGGTCCAGGAGAACATCAGGCAGTACCCCGAACCCGCCCTGCGCTACGCCGGTCCCCTCGCCCCGGTCGTCCAGGGGCTGTTGGCCACCGACCCGCGCCAACGGCTGGACGCGGCCACGGCGGAGGTGATGCTCCGCGAGGTCCTCGGCGACCCGAGCGCCCCGCACGCCGCCCCGGTCCACGCCGCCGCCCCGGCGACGCCCCTGCACCCGCCGACGCCCGACCCGACCGCGCCCCGCCCCGCGCCGCCTCCCCCGCCGCCCGCACGGGTACGGGCGGCCTCGGGCGCGGAGGGCGGCCGGTTCGGACGGTGGAAGCTGGTGGCGGCGGCGGTGTGCGTCGCGCTGCTGGCCGGCACGGGCTGGATCGTCGCGCAGGGCGACGAGGCCGAGGGCGGTTCGGGCGGCCCCGCCGGTGCGCAGGGCCAGGGCAAGGGCGGCGCGACGCCGCAGAAGCGGTGGAAGGACGACGACAACCACGCCGTACTCAAGGTCGGCGTCAAGGCCGACCAGCCCGGCCTGAGCGTGCTGGTCGACGAGAAGACGAAAACGTACCGGGGGTACGACGTCGACATGGCCTATGCCATCGCCGCGAAGATGGGCTACACGCGGGACGAGGTGCTGTTCGTGAAGGTGGAGACCGACAACCGGAGCAGCAAGCTCGAAAGCGGGGAAGTGGACCTGGTCATCGCGTCCTACAGCATCACGACCGACCGCAAGACGGCGGGGCCCGGCGAGTACAGCGTCGCATTCGCCGGACCGTACTACAGGCCGGGCCGAGGCTTCCTGGTCCGCCAGAAGTCGGCCAAGTACACGCTCAACGATGCCAGCGACCTCGAGGAGCAAAAGGTCGAGGTGTGCACCGCGCGGGACTCGATCTACGAGACGGACCTGCCCAAAAAAGGCTTCGTCATGGCGAAGACGCAGCCCAACACTTACCAGGAGTGCCTGATCCGGCTGCTGGACAAGAGGTCGCGCGTCTACGCCGTGGCCTCGGACGACATCATCCTCGCCGGATACGAGAAGGCCAATCCGGGCAAGGTGCGGCGGCTGGAGTCCCTCGGGGGCGTGGAAGGGTACGGCGTGGGGATGCGCCCGGAAGACCGGGGACTGAAGCACGAGGTGTGCTCGGCGCTGAAGGACATCTTGCAGGGGGAGGCGTGGACGGACATGTACACCGAGCACCTGGCCGCCCTGTTGGGCGCCCCGAGCCCGCCCGTCCGCCCGAACCCCACGGAGTGCAAGGCCCCCTGACACCGGCGGCGCGCGCCACCGGCGTACGGGAACCCTCCGGCGCACGCGCCGCCCGCCGCCCCGGCGCACGCGCCCGCCCGGCTCACCGCTCCGGGAAGCGCTCCCCGCACCGGCTGCAGAAGACCGGCGCGGGGTCCGGCGACAGCCGCCCGCACTCCGGGCAGACCCGGTCCGCCATGCACGGCCCCTCGCCCCCCTCGGGCGCCCCGCCCGGCGGCTTGACGGAGAGGCCGGGGCGGCGGCGGTGGACGGTGAGGTACGCCAGCCCGTCCGGGCCCGCCGCGAGCGCGCGCCGGGAGGTGCGGGGCAGCCAGACGACGGCCCCCGCCGCCAGGTTGAGGACCCGGCCGCCCGTACGGACGCTGCCCGCGCCCGCCAGCACGACGAGGAGCACGTCCAGCACGTCCTCCTGGTGCTCGCCGACCTCCGCGCCGGAGGGCAGGCGCACCACGTTCGCGTCCAACTCCCGCCCCGGCTCGGCCAGATGCCACAGCGCGCCGCGCCGGTCGGGAGCGGCGGAGGCGAGGAGCCCGTCCAGGGCGGCGAGGATCGAGGGGGTCGCGTTCACGGCGTCCAGGCTACGCCGCTGCCGTAGGCTGACGCCTCACGACGGGAGGGCCGGGGTGGACAGGGAATCGGACGACGCGGTGTATCCGCCGATCGAACCGTACGAGAGCGGCATGTTGGACGTCGGCGACGGCAACCACGTGTACTGGGAGGCGTGCGGCAATCCGGCGGGGAAACCGGCGCTCGTGGTGCACGGCGGGCCCGGCTCGGGCTGTTCCCCGCGCTCCCGGCAGTACTTCGATCCGGACCGCTACCGGGTGGTCCTCTTCGACCAGCGGGGCTGCGGCCGTTCGACGCCGCACGCGAGCGACCCGGCGACGGACATGCGGCACAACACCACCGCCCACCTGATCGCCGACATGGAGCGCCTGCGGGAGCACCTGGGCATCGACGACTGGCTGCTGTACGGCGGTTCCTGGGGCTCGACCCTGATCCTGGCGTACGCCGAAACGCACCCTGAGCGGGTCACGGAGGCCGTCATCGCCTCGGTCACCACGACCCGCCGCTCCGAGACCGAGTGGCTCTACCGGGGCGTCGGCGCCCTCTTCCCCGAAGCCTGGGCCGCCTTCCGCGCGGGCGTCCCCGAGGCGACGGACCCCGCGGAGCTGGTCGCCGCGTACGCCCGCCGCATGGAGAGCCCGGACCCGGAGGTGCGGGCACGGGCCACGGTGGACTGGTGCGCCTGGGAGGACGCGGTCGTCTCCACGGAACCGCGCGCCAGCCCGCCCCCGTACAGCACCCGCCCCGAACGCGCCCAGCAGGCGTTCGTCCGGATCTGCGCCCACTACTTCGCGCACGGCGCCTGGCTGGAGGAAGGCCGGCTCCTGCGCGACGCCCACCGCCTGGCCGGCATCCCCGCCACCCTGGTCCACGGCCGCCTCGACCTCGCCAGCCCCCTGACGACCGCCTGGGAACTCGCCCGCGCCTGGCCGGACGCCCGGTTGACGATCATCGACGACGCCGGCCACCTGGGCGGCGCGGCCACCCGCCGAGCGGTGCTGGCGGCGCTGGACGCGTACGCGCGGAGAGCCGGCCGCTGAAGCGTCGATGAGTGTGCGGACGCTCAGCCGGCGCTCCCTCCACGAGACCGGGACGACGCCGATGCGCCGGCCGGCGGCCCGGAGGCCGCGGCTCGCGCGGCGGCTGTCGGAGCAGACCGGCGAGCCCGTGGACCGGGTCGCCGTCCGGGCCGGCTTCGGCACGGGGACCGCGCCGCGCCGGCACGTCCGGGAGGCGCTGGGCGTGTCCCCGCGCGCGTACCGCGACACGCTCCGCGGGACGGGGTGAGCGCGCGGCAGACGACGCCTCCGCCGGGCGGACCCGGCCGGGCCCCGCACCGGCGGGGGCGGCCCCGCAGGCGGTGCGGCCCCCGGCCGGGCCGGGCCACGGCGCTCCCGCGTCCTACCAGGCGAACGCCTCCGGGGACGGGCCCGGACCGGGGAAGATCTCGTCCAGGCCGGTCAGGACGTCCTCGGGGAGGTCCAGGTCCAGCGCGCGCAGGGCGCTGTCCAGTTGGTCGGCGGTGCGCGGTCCGACGATCGGGCCCGTGACGCCGGGGCGGGTCAGGAGCCACGCCAGCGCCGCTTCGCCGGGCTCCAGGCCGTGCTTGTCGAGCAGGTCCTCGTACGCCTGGATCCGCGAGCGGACCGTCTCGTCGGCCAGGGCGTCGGCCGCGCGGCCCGAGGCGCGGCGGCCGCCCTCGGTCGTCTTGCGGATGACGCCGCCGAGCAGGCCGCCGTGGAGCGGCGACCAGGGGATGACGCCCAGGCCGTACTCCTGCGCGGCCGGGATGACCTCCATCTCGGCGCGGCGTTCGGCGAGGTTGTAGAGGCACTGCTCGCTGACGAGGCCGAGCGATCCGCGGCGGGCGGCGGTCTCGTTGGCCTGGGCGATCTTGTAACCGGGGAAGTTCGAGGAACCGGCGTACAGGATCTTGCCCTGCTGGACCAGGACGTCGATCGCCTGCCAGATCTCCTCGACGGGCGTGTCACGGTCGACGTGGTGGAACTGGTACAGGTCGATGCGGTCGGTCTGGAGGCGCTTGAGCGAGGCGTCGACCGACCGGCGGATGTTCACGGCGGAGAGCTTGTCGTGGTTCGGCCAGGCCGGGCCGTCGGCGGCCATGTTCCCGTACGCCTTGGTGGCCAGGACCACCTTGTCGCGGCGGCCGCCGCCCTGGGCGAACCAGGTGCCGAGGATCTCCTCGGTGCGCCCCTTGTTCTCGCCCCAGCCGTAGACGTTGGCCGTGTCGAAGAAGTTGAGACCCGCGTCGAGCGCGGCGTCCATGATCGCGTGACTGTCCGACTCGTTGGTCTGCGGGCCGAAGTTCATCGTCCCGAGGACGAGCCTGCTGACCTTGAGTCCCGTGCGTCCGAGCTGTGTGTACTCCATGATCTCCAGCCAACTCCTTCGGCACCGCTCCGGGCAAGTGCTCTCCGCAAGGCGTCATGCGCCGAAGGCGGCTCCCACGGCGACGACGACGAACATCAACACGAGCACGGCCGCCATGAGGCGGTTTCTGGTCTTCGGGTCCACCCTTCGAGCGTAACGGCACCGCTCTCCGTGCCCGCGCCCAGCCTCGTGCCCCGCGACCGCGAAGAGAAACCGCCCTCCCCCGGACCGGGGAAGGGCGGTGTCGCGTGCCGGGCGTCCTACGCCGCCGTCGCCAGCTCCTCACGCGGGACGAAGCGGACGTGCGGGCGGCCCGGACGGAGGTCGACCTTCAGGCGGAGGCCGCCGACGCGGGCGAGGGCGAAGCCCACGGCGAGCGCGGCGACCACCGATATCGCACCGCCGGCCGCGAAGCCGACGCGGGCGCCGTACACGTCGCTGATCCAGCCGACGATCGGGGCGCCCACCGGCGTGCCGCCGGCGAAGACCATCATGTACAGGCTCATCACCCGGCCCCGCATCTCCGGGTCGGCGGCCATCTGGACGCTCGTGTTCGCGGTGATGTTCGTCGTCAGGCCGAGCATCCCGATCGGGACCAGCAGGATCGCGAACAGCCAGACCGCCGGGGACAGCGAGGCGGTGATCTCCAGCAGGCCGAAGGCCGTGCCCGCGATCACCAGCGTCCGCAGCCGCGAGGAGCGCCGCCGGGCCGACAGCAGCGCCCCGGCCAGCGAACCGGCCGCCATCAGGATGTTGAAGAACGAGTACATCCCGGCGCCGCCGTGGAAGACCTCGTCGGCGAAGGCGGTCAGCCAGATCGGGAAGTTGAAGCCGAACGTGCCGACGAAGCCGACCAGCACGATCGGCCAGACCAGCTCGGGGCGGCCGCGGACGTACCGCAGCCCCTCGCGGAGCTGCCCCTTGGCGCGGGGCACGGTCACCGAGGCGTGCAGTTCGCTCGTCCGCATCAGCAGCAGGCAGGCGAGCGGGGCCAGGAACGACAGGCCGTTGAGCAGGAACGCCCAGCCGCTGCCGACCGTGGTGATCAGGACGCCCGCGACGGCGGGGCCGATGAGGCGGGCGGACTGGAAGTTCGCCGAGTTCAGGCTGACCGCGTTGCGCAGGTGCGCCGGGCCGACCATCTCGGAGACGAACGACTGGCGGGCCGGGTTGTCGACGACGGTCACCATGCCGAGCAGGAAGGCGATCAGGTAGACGTGCCAGACCTCCACGACCCCGGACAGGGTCAGGGCGGCCAGCGCGATGCCGCACAGGCCGAGCATGGCCTGGCTGACGAGCAGGATCCGCCGCTTCGGCAGCCGGTCGGCGATGACGCCGCCGTAGAGGCCGAAGAGGAGCATGGGGAGGAACTGCAGCGCCGTCGTGATGCCGACGGCGGTGGCGGAACCGGTGAGGCTCAGCACCAGCCAGTCCTGCGTGATGCGGGACATCCAGGTACCGGTGTTGGAGATCACGGCGCCCGTGGCGAACAGGCGGTAGTTGCGGATCTTCAGCGACGAGAAGGTCCCGCCGGTCGTGCTCTCGTGGGTGGAAGTCGGTGCGGGGGCGGAGTGTGCTCCGGGTCCCGTACTCAAAAGGGTTCGCCTCCTCGTGGCGCAGGGGTCGTACGGTCCGACGAGGACGTGACGACGGGCGCTCCGGGGGTGATCGTCTCCGGACCGGCTGTTCTCAACCGGTCCGGCACCCTGCCGGCGCGCCCGTGGGGTCACAGGTGGGCGAGCTTCTCCAACACGGGCGCCGCGGCCCGCAGCGTCGCCCACTCGTCCTCGTCCAGGCCCTCGGCGAGGTGCGCCAGCCAGGCGTTCCGCTTGGTGCGGCTCTCCGCGAGCATGGCTTCCGCCTGCTCGGTCTGGCTGACCCTCTTCTGCCGACGGTCATCGGGGTGCGGTTCCAGCCTGACCAGTCCCTTCGCTTCCAGCAGCGCGACGATGCGGGTCATCGACGGGGGCTGTACGTGCTCCTTGCGGGCCAGCTCACCGGGGGTGGCCGAACCGCAGCGGGCGAGGGTGCCGAGCACCGACATCTCGGTCGGGCTCAGCGACTCGTCGACGCGCTGGTGCTTCAGTCGTCGGCCCAGCAGCATCACGGCGGAGCGAAGGGAACTCACGGCGGCCGCACTGTCGCCGTCGTGGATCAGGTCAGGCATGGTCGTTAGCATAACTCATTACCCATTCTAAATACCACCTGACATCCGCACATGAGACCGCGATCACCCGAACGAGTGAGTCGGCAGCGGAAAATGACGTCCGGAGCGCTCCGCGGCGGCGACCCTGCTGGCATGGGATCGACAGTGCTCAGCCTGCGGATGGACGGTGAGCTGCTCGACCGGCTCCGGCAGCACGCCGCGAAACGCGGAATGAGCGTCCAGGACTACGTGGTCCGGACGCTCATGCGCGATGACTTCGACGAACGCTTCAAGGCGGCCGTCGACGAGACGGAGAGGTTCTACGGGGACGGGGCCGGGGCCGGGGAGCCGGGCGAGGGGCGGGGCCCCCGCCCGGCCGGGAGCGGTCCTCCGGGCCGGGCGGGGGAACCGGGCGGCGCGGCGCTGGCGCCGCCCGTCACGTGAGGCCGAGCGCCGGCATCGCGTAGTAGAAGACGAACACCGCCGAGACCGCGTACATAGCCACGGGGACCTCGCGTCCCCGGCCGGCGGCCAGGCGCAGCACGGAGAAGGCGACGAAGCCGATGCCGATGCCGTTGGTGATCGAGTACGTGAACGGCATCATCACCATCGCGAGGAACGCCGGGATCGCGAGCGTGAAGTCGCTCCAGTCGATGTCCCGCACCGACCCCGCGATGATCAGGAAGCCGACCGCCAGCAGGGCGGGGGTGGCCGCCTGGGACGGGACCATGGTCGCCAGGGGCGTCAGGAACAGCGCCACCGAGAAGAGCAGGCCGGTCACCACGCTCGCCAGCCCGGTACGGGCCCCCTCGCCGACGCCCGCCGTGGACTCCACGAAGCAGGTGGTGGCGGAGGAGGAGCTGCCGCCGCCCGCGGCGACCGCGAGGCCGTCCACCAGCAGCACCTTGTTGATGCCGGGGAAGTTGCCGTCCTGGTCCATCAGCTTCGCCTCGTCGCCGACGCCGAGGATGGTGCCCATCGCGTCGAAGAAGCAGGACAGCAGCACGGTGAAGACGAAGAGGACGCCGGTGAGCACGCCGACCTTCTCGAAGCCGCCGAAGAGGCTCACCTCGCCGAGCAGGCCGAAGTCCGGCGCGGAGACGGGGTTGCCCGGCCACGAGGGCGTGGTCAGCCCCCACGCGCCCTCGGGCAGCCCGGCCACCGCCTCGATGACCACGGCGACGACCGTCATGGCGATGATCGAGATGAGGATCGCGCCGGGGACCTTGCGCACGATCAGCGCCAGCGTGAGCAGCGCGCCGAGGACGAAGACGAGCACCGGCCACCCGTTGAGGTGCCCGTCGCCGCCGAGCTGGAGCGGGACGGTGGTGAGGGCGGCGTCCGGGATGCGCGAGACGAAGCCGGAGTCGACGAGGCCGATCAGCAGGATGAACAGGCCGATGCCGATCGCGATGCCCTTGCGGAGCGACCGCGGCACGGCGTTCATCACGCGCTCCCGCAGCCCCGTGGCGACCAGCAGCATCACCACGACGCCCGCGAGGACGACCATGCCCATCGCGTCCGGCCAGCTCATCCGGGGGGCGAGCTGGAGCGCGACGACGGTGTTGACGCCGAGGCCGGCGGCGAGCGCGATCGGCACGTTGCCGATGACGCCCATCAGCAGCGTGGAGAACGCGGCGGAGAGCACGGTGGCGGTGACCAGTTGCCCGTTGTCGAGCTGGTGGCCGTACATGTCCTTCGCGCTGCCCAGGATGATCGGGTTGAGCACGATGATGTACGCCATCGCGAAGAACGTGGCGAACCCGCCGCGCACCTCGCGCGCGACGGTCGACCCCCGCGGGGAGATCTTGAAGAACCGGTCCAGGCGGCCGTGGGGCTGGGGAGCCGAGGGCTGGGGCGCGCCGGCCGGAGCGGTGGCCGAGGGGGGCATGGGTGACCTCAGTCGTACGTAGGGGGGTGAGACACGGGGTGGGCGATCAGGCCAAAGGCGATCGAATTTGGACGTTCAGACGAACAAAACGAGCCAGCCCAAAGCAGATTCAGTATGAATACATCAAGCGAAGATCGCTATCTCCGCGCGTAGACCCGTGTGCCGCCTGGACCTCCGAACGCCTCCGGCCCCCGCTCGGAGGCGTCCGTGGGCCGTTCCCGGCTCCGGCCCCCCGGATCGCCCCGCTCCGTACACTGAACGCATGGAGAAGTGGACACCGCAGCACGAGGCGCCCGAGCCGCTGGAGGGCCCCGTCGTCGCCACCGTCGTCGGCGGCACGATCCTCTGGTTCGTCCTCTTCCTCGCCCAGCTCCCGTTCTACGGCTGGTTCGCGGACCGCGGGCACACCTGGTGGGTGTGGACCCCGCTGGCCGGGGCCGGCCTCGGGCTGATCGGCATCTGGTACGTCCGCGGCCGCGACGCCGCCCTCAAGCGCCACGCGGCCCAGGCCGAGGCCGAGGCGTCCGGGGCCGGTGGGACGCCGGGGGCCGCCGGGGGCTCCGAAGCCGACGCCTCGCACAGCGCGCCGGGCGGCGGCGAGCCGGGCGGCCGCAACGCCTGACCCGGCGCCGTACGACCGGCGGATGCCGCCCTCGCACGACCGCCAGGCCGCCTCCCGACGACCTCGGGATCCTTTCCGTACGACCACGGGGTCTCCCCCGCCCGCGCACCCGCGGGGCTGCCCTCCCGTACGACCACCGGGCCGCCTCCCGTACGACCTCGGGCTCCTCTCCGTACGACCTCGGGTCCGCGCCGCCCGCACGGCCTCCCTCCGAGGTCGGGTTTCCGCCGATCCGGCGGGTGATCCTCCGCCCGCCCCCGTACCGTCGGAACCATGACGCAGCGGGCACTCGACTCCTCCGGGGGGCAGGACCCCCGGCCCTCCCGGCCGGGCATCGACGCGGGGGCGGAGCTCGATCCCGTGCACCCCGTGGAGCTGCCGCGACCGGCCCGCCGGGCGGGGGGCCTCACCGCCGCCGAGGTCGCCGAGCGGGTCGACCGGGGCGAGGTCAACGACGTGCCGGTGCGGTCCTCGCGCTCGGTCGCGGAGATCGTCCGGGCCAACGTCCTCACCCGGTTCAACCTGATCATCGGCGTCCTCTGGGTGATCATGCTGTTCGTCGCGCCGATCCAGGACAGCCTCTTCGGCTTCGTCATCGTCGCCAACACCGGCATCGGCATCGTCCAGGAGTGGCGGGCCAAGAAGACGCTGGACAGCCTCGCGCTCATCGGCGAGGCGAAGCCCGCCGTGCGGCGCGACGGGGTCGCCGCCGAGGTCTCCACCTCGGAGATCGTGCTCGACGACGTGGTCGAGCTGGGCCCCGGTGACAAGGTCGTCGTGGACGGCACGGTCGTCGAGTCCGACAGCCTGGAGATCGACGAGTCGCTGCTGACCGGCGAGGCCGACCCGGTGGTCAAGCGGCCCGGCGACCCGGTGATGTCCGGGAGCTTCGTCGTCGCGGGCGGCGGCGCGTTCGCCGCCACGAAGGTGGGCCGCGAGGCGTACGCCGCCCAGCTCGCGGAGGAGGCGTCGCGCTTCACGCTCGTCCACTCCGAGCTGCGCAGCGGCATCAGCACGATCCTCAAGTACGTGACCTGGATGATGGTGCCCACGGCGATCGGGCTGGTCGTCAGCCAGCTCGTGGTGCAGGACGCCGACTTCAAGGACTCCGTCGCCCGGACCGTCGGCGGCATCGTCCCGATGATCCCCGAGGGCCTGGTCCTGCTCACCTCGGTCGCCTTCGCCATCGGCGTCGTCCGGCTGGGCCGCAAGCAGTGCCTGGTGCAGGAGCTGCCCGCCATCGAGGGGCTGGCCCGCGTGGACGTGGTCTGCCTGGACAAGACCGGCACCCTCACCGAGGGCGGCATGGACGTCACCGAGGTCCGGCCGCTGAACGGGGCCGGCGAGGCGTACGTACGGCAGGCGCTGCGGGCGCTCGGCTCGTCGGACCCGCACCCCAACGCCAGCCTCCAGGCCGTCATCGACGCCTGTCCGGCGGACGGGGGCGGGGACGAGAGGGAGAGCGGGGCGTGGACGGTCACCGGCGCGCTGCCGTTCTCCTCGGCGCGCAAGTACAGCGGCGCGGCGTTCGAGGAGGGCGGCGGGGCCGCCTCCGCCTGGCTGCTCGGCGCGCCCGACGTCCTCCTCCCGGCCGCGGACCCCGTCCTCACCGAGGTCGAGCAGCTCAACGAGCAGGGGCTGCGGGTGCTGCTGCTGGCCCGCGCGCGCGGCGGACTGGACGCGCCCGACGTCGCCGCCGGGGCCGAGCCCGCCGCCCTGGTCGTCCTGGAGCAGCGGTTGCGGCCCGACGCGGGCGAGACGCTCGGCTACTTCGCCCACCAGGACGTGGCCGCCAAGGTCATCTCCGGCGACAACGCGGTCTCGGTCGGCGCGGTCGCCGGGAAGCTCGGCCTCGCGGGCGCCGACACCGCCCTGGACGCCCGCCGACTGCCCGCGGACCCGGACGCGATGGCCGCGGCCGTGGAGCGGCACACGGTCTTCGGCCGGGTCACCCCGCGGCAGAAGCGGGACATGGTGGCCGCCCTCCAGGCGCGCGGCCACACGGTCGCGATGACGGGCGACGGTGTGAACGACGTGCTGGCGCTGAAGGACGCCGACATCGGGGTGTCGATGGGGTCCGGTTCGGAGGCGACCCGCGCGGTGGCGCAGATCGTGCTGCTGAACAACAGCTTCGCGACGCTGCCCTCGGTCGTCGCCGAGGGCCGCCGGGTGATCGGCAACATCACCCGCGTCGCCACGCTGTTCCTGACCAAGACCGTGTACTCGGTGCTGCTGGCGATCCTGGTGGTGTGCTCGCGGGTGGAGTACCCGTTCCTGCCGAGGCACCTGACCCTGCTGTCCACGCTGACCATCGGCGTGCCCGCGTTCTTCCTGGCGCTCGCGCCGAACAAGGAGCGCGCCCAGCCCCACTTCGTGCGCCGCGTGATGCGGTACGCGATCCCCTCGGGCGTCATCGCGGCGGCGGCCACCTTCACCACGTACCTGGTGGCGCGCTCGCACTACGCGGGGGCGGGCGCGCTCGCGGCGGAGACGAGCGCGGCCACGCTGACGCTGTTCCTGGTCTCGATGTGGGTCCTGGCGATCATCGCCCGCCCCTACACCTGGTGGCGGGTGGGGCTGGTGGCGGCGATGGGGCTCGCCTTCCTGGTCGTGCTCGTCGTGCCGTGGCTCCAGGACTTCTTCGCGCTGCGGCTGGTGGGCGCGCCGATGCCGTGGACGGCGGTCGGCATCGCGGTGGCGGCCTCCGCCGCGCTGGAGTTCGCCTGGCGCCGGGTGGGGCGGCGGGCCGCGGTCTGACCGCGGAGAGGCCCCCGAGGGGAGGAGTTCCCTCCCCTCGGGGGCCTCTCGGCGCGCGGCCGCTGTCGCCCCGTCACCGCACGCAGGTCACGTCCCGCAGGTCACGTCCCGCAGGTCACTTCACGTCGACGAAGTCGCCGGCGGCCGAGACGGCCGGGGTGGTGGACGTGCCGGCGAAGCTGTAGCGCCAGTAGCCGTCTACCGACGCCTTGACGGTGGTCTTCAGGGCGCCGGTGGAGTTCGACTTGATCGTCTTCACCGTCGTGTAGCTCTTGGCGCCCTTCTTGCGGAACTGGAGCTTCACGGGCTGCTGGGTGTAGCCCTTGTACGTCCCGGTGTCCCAGTTGGCGCGCGACAGCTTGCCGGTGACGGTGAGGGTCTTGCCCTTCTTCACCGGCTCGGGCGCGGCGTTCACGGTCAGCTTGGAGTGGCGCTGGACGCGGGCCGTGCCCTGCGTGTCGTTCCAGACGAAGTCGTCGTCGCGACCGGTGGCGGCGAGCGCGCCCGCGGCCACCTTCCAGGTGCCCGCCAGGCTGCTGGTGTACAGGTCGTCCGAGCGCGGGTCGACCGTGATCGTGACCGTGCAGGTGGACGTGGTCGGGTCGGCCGACACCTTGCAGTTGCCGGTCTCCTGCGTCGGGCCGAGGAAGCCGTCGGCCTCGTCGATGTGGCCGTGCCACAGGTAGGCGAACGCGTCGGCGATGCCGGACGGCGAGGAGGCCGTGACCGCGATGGTGAACTTCTTCTTGGCGTCCGTACCGACCACGATGTCCTTGCCGCCGTTGACGACGACCTTCTTGATGACGGGCTTCTCGATCGCCCGCGCGACACGCCGCTCAGCGGGCGCGGGGGCTCCGGCCTCCGCGCCGAACACGTCGGCGCTGGACGGCAGATCCACGCCCGCGCCGGGCTTCTCGTCGGCCTGGACGGCCGGTACGGCGAGAACGGAGAGGGCCAGGGCGCCGGAGACGGCGGCCACAGTGGCACGAATACGCATGTGTCCCCAAGTGGAGAGGGGGTCCTGGGGCCTGTCGTCCGCCCGGCAGGACCCAGGTGGTTCACGAGCCTGTTGGCTCGTCGGTCAAGACCCGCCACGCAAGTGAATGGTTGTACGAATATATGCCCCTTACGTGAAGGCCCCCGACCGGCCTCGACTGCCCCGCCGCACGGGCCGGCCCCGGCTGCCCCGCCGCACGGGCCGCAGGACGACGGAGGCGCCAGCCCGCCGAAGGGGCGGGGAGGCGCCGCCGCCCCCGCCCCCGCCTCCGCCCTCAGTCGAACCAGCGGTCCCGCGCCAGCTCGTCCGTGCGCGACGGGTCCTCCAGCAGGGCCGCGACCTCGAAGCGGCGGGGCCACTGGCCGGCCGCCCAGGCCAGGCCGGCCGCCACGCCCTCCAGGGTGGCGGCGTGCACGACCCCGTCCGGGGTGCGGCGCCAGTCCAGCTCGGCGCCGCCCGCGCGGAGTTCGCCGTGCTCGACGTACGTCTGCGGGACACCGGGGCCGAGCAGTACGCGGACCGCTTCCGGTACGCGGCGCTCCTCGCCCTCCCCGGCGACCTCGGCCCGCACGCTCTCGCTCAGCCGCCGCACCTGGAGGAGGTCGGCCAGCTCCGCCGCTCGGGCCGGGGCGACCGGGAGCAGCGGCAGGCCCGCCGTCAGCGCCAACACGTCCGGGGCGTCCGCGATCACGGCGTCCGCCGCGTCCACCACCCGCACCTCGTCGTCCACCACCGCGCGCAGCTCGTCCGGCAGCGTCACCTCGTCCGGGTCGAGTTCGGCCAGCGCCGTGTACAGCGCGTGCAGTTGTACGGGCGTGACCGGGCGCTCCTCGTCGGCCAGCCGGCCCAGCAGCTCCGCCGCCCCGCCCGGCTCGTCCAGGAGGGCGGCGACCGAGGTGCGCACCCCGAGGGCCCGCAGCACCTCGGCGTCGTCGAAGCCGGTGGCGTCCACCGCGTCGTAGAGCCCGGTCAGGCGCGGGTCGCCGCCCGCCGCGCGCAGCCCGGCCGGGCGGCGGCCGGCCAGCACGGGGTGGTCGCGCAGCCACCACGCGGTGTACGGGCGCACCGAGCGGCTCGTCCCGTCCGGGAGCAGCACCCGCACCGGCTGCGTCAGCGCGTCGCGCAGCGGCGGCCGGGCCAGCAGGGCGAGGGCCTGCGGCCAGGCGTCGTCGTCCACGAGGTCGAGGTCGCGCACCGCGACGATCTCCGTGGCGACGGGCGGCACCGGGGTCTCGGGCAGTTGGTCGAGGAGGTCCTCGCACCAGACGTCGACGGCGTCCAGCAGCCCGGCGTCGTCCGGCTCGGCGAAGTCGCCGTCGCGGGGCTCCAGTTCGTCCGGGTCCAGGACGACGTCGGTGGCCCGTACGAGGGCGAACCCGGCGAGCACCCCGCAGGCGGTGAGGGGGGCCTCGCCCCAGCGTCCGGCCAGCTCCGCGTCGCACAGGGCGAGTTCGCCCGCGCGCATGACCTGGGCGAACGGGCTTCCGGGCAGCACCAGCTCACCGGCGGGGGCCGGTTCGCCGTCCTCGTCGGGCAGGGCGAGCGCGCCGAGCCACGGTTCGTCGCCGGGGGCCAGCTCGGCGTCCCGGACGAGGGTCAGGACGGTCTCGGCCAGTTCGTCGGCGTCGAGCGCGTCCTCGTCCCAGACCTCCCCGGCGTCCAGCGATCCGGCGACGGCCGCCCGCACCTGGGGGGTCCTCAGCACGGCGAGCGGGGTGGCGGGCAGCGCCCCGAGCTTCTCCAGCAGCGGGTGGACGGCGTCCGGGTGGGCGACCTTCAGCCCGAGCCGGGAGAGACGGCCGAGGACGGACCCGGTCGGTGCGCCGGGGAGCGGCAGCAGGACCTGGCGGGGCCCGATCGTGGTGCGCGGCGGGCGGTCCGCCCGCTCGTCGGGGTCGCCGGCGAGCGGGACCGGGAGCCCGGTGAGGCGGTCGGGGTCGGTGCCCGCGAGGCTGTCGTAGAGCCGGCGCCACCAGGCGGGGTCGCGCTCCAGTCCGGCCAGGCGGTCGATCGCCTCGGTCAGCGGGACGCGGGCGACCCCGAGCGCGCGCAGCTCGGTGCGGCGCTCCAGGCCCGCCGGCAGCAGGCAGGGCAGCACCTCCGCCAGGACGCGTACGGTCGCGGCTCCGACGCCCTCGACGATCTCGGCCTCCACCGGCCGCAGCGCGGCGGCGTCCGGCCGCTCCCAGTCGAAGCGGTCGGCCTCGGGGGCCGCCGCCGGCTCCGCGGCGGGCTCCAGGAACGCGACGCGGGGCAGCCGCTCCAGGATCGCGGCGCGCAGGGCCCCGTCCAGCGCGCCCTGCCCGAGCGGGCCGGGGACCAGGTCGACGGTGCCGGTCGACACGGGGCGCCAGTCGCCCAGCAGCTCCGCGTACGCGTCGGCCGCCCGCTCGACCAGGAAGTCCGTCAACGGCCCCGGCGCGGGGTGCCTGCGGGTGGTGTCCAGCGGCAGGGAGGCGATGAGCAGGGCGGGGACGCCGAGCGGTTCGTCGGTGGGCGTCGGCGCGTGGACGACGGGGGCCGTACGGGGGCGGAGCGGGGCCCCCGACTCGTCCACGGGCACCGCCCAGGTCACCGACCAGTGCGGGCGCAGCCGCTCCTCGACGGGCCGGTCGGCGAGCAGGGCGGGCGCGACGGGGCCGTGGCGGCGGACCGTGCGCCAGCGGTTGACGCCGTGCGCGGAGTCCTCGACGTGCGTGTACGGGCCGTGGGCCGAGCGGCCCAGGGTGCGCACGCCCTCCGGGGTCTCGATGACGACCTCGTCGAGGCCGGGCAGGGTGAGGAGCAGCGCGTCGTCCACCGCGGCGAGCAGCCGGGCCACCAGGTCCTCGGCGGCGCCGTCGCGCAGCGGCAGCACCACGACGGTGTCGTACCCGTCGGGTGCGGAGCCCTCGGCGGGCAGCGGGAGGCGCAGCAGCGGTACGTGCCCGTCGCGGCGGCGCAGCTCGTCGCCGAGGCCGGGGCTGCCGACGGCCGCCCCGCGGGCCAGCTCGCGCGCCTCGGCCAGCGACCAGCGCACGCCGCCGTGCCGGCCGAGCACCACGGGCTCGTCGCTGACGGCGAGGACGGCGGCGAACCCGACGCCGAACCGGCCCACCGCGGACTCGTGGCCCTCGCGCTTGGCGGAGGCCCGCAGGGTGCTCAGGGACTCCACGCCGGTGGCGTCGAGCGGCGCGCCGATGTTCGCGGCGGCCAGCACGCAGCGGCCCTCGGGGTCGCCGGGGACGGCCGGGTGCAGGGTGAGGCGCAGCCGGCCGGGGACCCGGGCGCGGGCGGCGGCGTCGGCGGCGTTCTGGGCCAGCTCGACGACGAGGCGGTCCCGGTAGCCGCCGAGCGCCAGGTCCTCCTCGGCGTTGGCGTCCTCCCGGAACCGGGCCGGTCCCGCCCCCCAGGCGTCGAGCACACCGCGCCGCAGCCGTGCCGTCCCGAACGGGTCGGCCCCCTCGGCTCCTTCGGTCGCCTTCATGCTCACGCTCTCGACTCCGCTCTGTGTGCCGGTGGGCGCGCGCACGGACTCCGCGGGCACCCGTGCCGCCCAGTGTGCGCCCGAAGGTACCGCGAGCGTCGGAAACGGCCCGCCCGGCGGTGGCACTGGGGGGCGCGTCGGGCGGCGATCCGGCCGGTCCGGGGGCACATCGGCCGGTCGCTCCGGGCGGTCCTGCGATCACGCCGGGCGGCCGCGTCGGGCAGTCCGGCGGTCACGTCCGGCGCTCACGGCGGGCAGTCCGGCGGCCAAGCGGATCTCCGGCGCGTCCGGCGGTCAGGTCCGGCGCACGTCCGAGCGGTCCGGCGGTCACGTCGAGCGGGCCCCGGCCGGTCCGGCGGTCACGTCCGGAGGCCGCATCGGGCCATCCTGCGCCCGGTCCGGCGAGCACATCCGAGGTCCACCGACCACCGCGTACGACGAGGTTCCGGCCGGCCCACCGAGCACGTCCGGCGGACCTCCGACCGGCCCGGCCGGGCGGCCGGGCCGCCGGGCCGGATCAGGAGTGGCCCAGGTCCTCCGCGGTCCCGTCCGCCTCCTCCGGCACCGAGCCGCCGTCGCGCTCCGGACGCAGCGAGTAGGCGTCCACCCGCATCGTGTCCAGCGCGTGCGGCGCGGGCTTCGGGGGCGTCGGCATCACCGCGGCCTCCGAGTGGCCGCCGCAGCCGTACGCCAGCGACACCACGTGGCCGTCCGCGGGGCCGAACTCGTTCGCGCACACCCCGAAGGCCTGCTTCAGCGAACCGGCCATCGGGATCAGGAAGGCGCAGCTCACACAGGTCGCCGGGGCGGCCTGGGCCATCGGCGTCTTGGGGCCGAACGCCTCGTCCCAGCGGTCGGCCGCCGCGTACAGCCCGTACCGGGACAGCACCCGCGCCCGGCGCGTGCCCAGCTCGTCGGCGACGGCGGCGATGGACCCGCGGCTGGTGGCGGCCACCGGCCGGTCGGTCAGCTCGGCGTCCTCCGCGTCGACCAGCTCCGCCAGCTCCTCGGAGACGACGGAGTTCGGCGGCGGCTCGTCCTCGCCGGTCCAGCCGGGCTCCAGGCGCAGGTCCTCCGCCTCGGTGGGCAGCAGGTCGCCGGGGCCCAGGTCGCCGGGGCGCAGCCGCTCGCTCCACGGCACCCACTCGGGGGCCAGGAGCGCGTCGGCGCCCGGCAGCAGCACCGTCTCGTCCAGAGTGACGTTCTTGGCGCGGGAGGCCCGCGCCACCGTCACCGCCCAGCGCCAGCCCCGGTAGCCGGGCTCCCGCGCCTCGAAGTAGTGCGTGACGACCCGGTCCCCCTCGGAGACCACGCCGAGATGCTCACCGACCACTCCGGGCGCGGCGGCCTCCTCGGCGGCCGCGCGCGCGAGGTCGACCGCCTCGGCGCACAGGCGGTCGGGAACGGGGGTACGGGCCGTACGGCTTCGCGTCGTCGCACTCACAGGTCTTCGCTTCTCTCCATACGCCAGTCTCACGAGCGCGCCGGCTACTGCACGATTGCCGTGTCGGCCAGACAGATGCGGGCGGAGCGGACCTGGGGGCCGCGTCGACGTCCACACCCGTTGTGCCTGCCTCGGGCGCGCCTTCTGCCACCCATTCTGCGGGATCGACGAGAGGCGCGCGGCCAAGAACAACCGCCGGTGGCGCGTTACGCACGCTACCCTCTCCGCCGCTCCGCGCCCACCTGCCCGTCCCAAACGTGCCGTATCCGTCCCCGCCGGCGCCGTCCCGAGCCCGCGGCGGCGCGAGGCGCGGCGGTGACGGCGGCGGAAGCGCCGGCGGCTGGTCCGACAGGGCGTCCGGCGCGCGTCCGCGGACGATCACCCGTTCATCCCGGCCGGGTTGGGGCACTATGACGGGGTGACTGCCGCCAGGTCGCACGACGGCCCCGGCCCGCTCCGCAGGGCGGGACGGGCGGTCGGCCGCGCCCTGCACGCCCCGTTCACCGGAACCGCCCGCTCCATCCGCCGGGCGACGCACGCCCACGGCGCCGGTGAGTCCGGTCTCGGCAAGCTGATCGAGCTGCACGCGGTGAACGGCGCGGGCGACGTCATGATCACGGTGGCGCTCGCCTCGACCGTCTTCTTCTCCGTCCCGACGGACGAGGCCCGCGGCCGGGTCGCGCTCTACCTCGCCATCACCATGGCCCCCTTCACCCTGCTCGCCCCGGTGATCGGACCGCTGCTGGACCGGCTGCCGCACGGCCGCCGGGCGGCGATGGCGGGCGCGATGCTGGCCCGCGCGCTGCTGGCGCTCACCATGTCGGGCGCGGTCGCCACGGGCGGCCTGGAGCTGTATCCCGCCGCGCTCGGCGTCCTGGTCTCCTCGAAGGCGTACGGGGTGGTGCGCAGCGCGGTCGTGCCGCGGCTGCTGCCACCGGGTTTCTCGCTGGTGAAGGCCAACGCGCGCGTCACCCTGGCCGGGCTCCTGGCCACCGGGGCGGCGGCCCCGATCGGGGCGGGCCTCCAGAGCGTCGGCTCCGCCTGGCCGCTGTACGGGGCGTGCGCGATCTTCGCCGTGGGCACGTTCCTCGCCTTCACCCTGCCGCCCAAGGTCGACTCCGCGAAGGGCGAACGCCGGGCGCGGCTGATCGACCCGCACGGCGGGACGGCCCCGCCCCGGTCCGCGCCGGGCCGCGGCGGCAGCACCCCGGCGGGCGCGCGCCGGAGGAACGGGGAACCGCGGCCGCCCGGTCTGCGGTCCGTCGGCGGGTCCGTCCTGCACGGCCTCCAGGCCAACGCGGCGCACCGGGCGCTCTCGGGCTTCCTCATCTTCTTCCTGGCGTTCCTGCTGCGCGAGCACCCGCTGGCCGGGCAGAGCGCGGCGGTCTCGCTCGGCATCGTCGGCGTCGCGGCCGGGGTCGGCAACGCCTGCGGCACGGCGGTGGGGTCCTGGCTCCGGGCGCGCGGCCCGGAAGTGATCATCGCCACGGTGCTGGGGCTCGCGCTGGGGGTGGCGGTGGCGGCCGCCGTGTTCTTCTCCACGGTGCTGGTCGCCGCGCTCGGCGCGGTCGCCGGCTTCACCCAGGCCCTGTCGAAGCTGTCGCTGGACGCGATGATCCAGCGGGACGTCCCCGAGGAGGTCCGCACCTCCGCGTTCGCCCGGTCCGAGACGCTGCTGCAGATGGCGTGGGTGGTGGGCGGCGGCATCGGCATCGCCCTGCCGCTCAACGCGGTGCTCGGCATGTCCGTCGCCGCAGGCCTGCTCGCGGTCGGCGCCGCCGCCTCCGTACGGGGCCTCCTGGGGGCCGCCCGACGCGGCACGCCGCACCCCCGCGTGGCGTGAGCTGAGCCGACCGATAGCCTTCGGCCCATGACCGTTGCGTTCTTCTCCGGTAAGGGCCGTCGAATCGGCGTCGCTCTTGGTGCCGTGTCCGCGGGACTCCTCGTCCTCTCCGCCTGCGACAAGCCGACGCCGCTCGCCACCGTGACGGTCGGCAGCGACTCGGTGAACGCCGAGGCCACCTGCTACAACGACGGTGACGCCATCAAGGAGTCCCTCGTCCAGAAGTGCCTGAACAAGAAGGCCGAGAAGACCATAAAGGTCTCCATGGACGACAAGGTCCGCTTCGGCGTCGACCCCGAGGTCGCCGAGCACGGCTGGACGCTCTTCATCAACGGCCAGCAGGCCGAGCAGGAGCCGTTCGAGAAGACCTACCGGTCGATCCCCGGCAGCGCGTTCTTCGCCAGCCAGACCGGTCAGCCCGCCGACAAGACGAACATCTCCATCGTGGAGACCCGCGGCAAGAAGCTCACCGGCATCTGGCAGTTCGAGCTCAAGAAGGACTGACCCGCCCCGCTCCCCGCCCTGTCCCCTCCTCGACTCCGAGGACGTCCCTGTGCGTGTGCTCGTCGTGACCGCTGTCCCGGTGGAACGGGACGCGGTCACGCGTGCGTTCGGGGGCGTACGGGAGACCTCGGCGGTGCCGGGGGCCGCCCTGCACCGCTGCGGCGCGTTCGACGTCCTGGCGGGCGGCGCGGGCCCGGCCGCCGCCGCCGCGGCCGCCGCGTTCGCCCTGGCGTCGGCCCCGGAGCCGTACGGCCTGGTCGTCTCGGCCGGGATCGGCGGCGGGTACACCCCGGTGACCCCGCTCGGCTCGGCGGTCGTGGCGAGCGCCATCGTGGCGGCCGACCTGGGCGCGGAGAGCCCGGAGGGCTTCCTGCCCGTCACCGCGCTCGGCTTCGGCCGCGACCGCTTCACCCCGCCGCCCGCCCTCGTCCGGGAGGTCGCGGCCGCCGCGGGGGCCGCGGCGGGGCCCGTGCTCACCGTCTCCACCGCGACCGGCACCGCCGACCGCGCCGCCGCCCTGCTCGCCGCGCATCCGGGCGCGCTGGTCGAGGCGATGGAGGGCTTCGGGGTCGCGGAGGCGGCCGAGCGGGCCGGGGCGGACGTCCTGGAGCTGCGGGCCGTGTCGAACGCCGTCGGCCCCCGCGACCGGGACGCCTGGCGCATCGGCGACGCGCTGGCCGCGCTCACGGCCGCGTTCGGGAAGACCGCGCCCGTACTGGAAGGTTGGAACAGCCATGACGACCCGCACCGACGCTAGCCGCGCCCCGGCCGAGGACCCGATCTCGATCGCCTTCTCGCCCTGCCCCAACGACACCTTCGTCTTCGACGCCTGGGCGCACGGCCGGGTCCCCGGTGCGCCCCCGCTGGACGTCGCCTTCGCCGACATCGACGTCACCAACGGCATGGCCGAGCGCGGCGAGCTGGACGTCCTGAAGGTCTCGTACGCCGTCCTGCCGTGGGTCCTGGAGGAGTACGCGCTGCTGCCGTGCGGCGGAGCGCTGGGCCGGGGCTGCGGGCCGCTCGTCCTGACCAGGGAGCCGGGGCTCGACCTGACCGGCCGGACCGTCGCGGTGCCGAGCGAGCGCTCGACGGCGTACCTGCTGTTCCGGCTGTGGGCGGCGCAGACGGTGCCGGGCGGGGTCGGCGAGGTCGTCGTGATGCCGTTCGACGCGATCATGCCCGCCGTGCGGGACGGGAAGGTGGACGCCGGGCTCGTCATCCACGAGGCCCGCTTCACCTACCAGAACTTCGGGCTGCACAACCTGGCCGACATGGGCCGGCACTGGGAGGACACCACCGGGCTGCCGATCCCGCTCGGCGCGATCATCGCCAAGCGCTCCCTGGGCGCGCCGACGCTCCTTCGGCTGGCCGACGCCGTGCGCCGCTCGGTCCGCCTCGCCTGGGACCACCCGGAGGTCTCGCGGCCCTACGTCCTGGAGCACGCCCAGGAGATGGACCCGGCCGTCGCGGACCAGCACATCGGGCTGTACGTGAACGCGTTCACCGCCGACCTCGGCGAGGACGGCTACGCGGCCGTCCGCGGGCTGCTGACCCGCGCGGCGGCCGAGGGGCTGGTGCCGCCCCTCGGCCCGGACGCGCTGGCGTTCCCCGCCGCGCCCTGAGACGGGGGGCTACACGTCGAGCTGGTCCGCGACCGCGCGCAGCAGGCCCGCGATCTTCGCGCCGGCGGCCTTGTCCGGGTAGCGGCCGCGCTCCAGCTGCGGGGTGATGTTCTCCAGGACCGTCGTCAGGTCCTGCACGATCGACGCCAGCTCGTCGGGCTTGCGGCGCTGCGCCGCCGCGACGGACGGGGTGGGGTCGAGGACCACCACGGAGAGCGCCTGGTCGCCGCGCTGCCCCGCGACCACGCCGAACTCCACGCGCTGGCCGGGCTTGAGCGCGTCGACCCCGGCGGGGAGTACCGACGAGTGCACGAAGACGTCGCCGCCGTCGTCGCGGGAGAGAAAGCCGAAGCCCTTCTCGCTGTTGAACCACTTGACCTTGCCGGTGGGCACGTCTGTCCTCGTCCTCGTACTCGTCGGTGTGCGGGAGAGCCTGAACACGGCTCCGGATAGCAGGACAGCGGGTCACCGTGACCCGCTCGGTCCCAGGCTAATGGCCCTACGCCCGGTGACAAGACGCCGCCGGAGAGTTCCTGCGCGCTGGGACTACCCTGGTGCCGTGCGTACTACTCCTTCCGGCGCCGGCGACCGGCTCGTTCAGGTCGGCGCGATCGTTTTCTTCATCGGCGCGCTGGCCACCCTGGTCACGGTGGCGCCGCTGTTCCTGGGCACGGACCCGTTCCCGCCGATCGCCTACGCGGTCTGCATGTTGATGGGCGTGGGCTTCCTGATCGCCGGGGCGGGCGTCGTGCGCTCGGCCTGGACCAGCTCTCCCAAGCGGTCCGCGAACCGGGCCTGAAACCGCCGCCGGGTGGCCGGTGATCGGTGCGGGCCCGACCGGGCGCGCCCGCGCCGAGCCGGGCGGTGACGGCGGCGGCTCCGGGGCTTCCGCGCGCGTCGAGGCGTCTCGGCCTCCGCCCGGCCTGACCGGACCGGACCGGCAGGGACGGCCTCCTCCGCCCGGCCCCGACCTCCTCCGCCCGGCCGGACCGGACCGGACAAGACCGGCGGGGGCGGCCCCCGCCGCCCGTCCCCGGCCGGTCAGCCCTCCCCGGCCCCCGCCGCCCGTCCCCGACCTCCCCGACCTCCCCGGCCGCGCCGCCCTACGCCGCGCGGTCCGCCGCGAAGGCCGTGAGCCAGGCCGGGAAGCCGGTCAGGTCCTCCAGCACCACGTCCGCGCCCTCCGCCCGCAGCTCCGCCGCGTCGCACGGGCCCGTCGCCACCGCGAGCGACAGCGCCCCGGCCGCCCGCGCCCCGCGCACGTCACCGGTGTGGTCGCCGACGTACACCTGCGCGCCGTGCTCCCGCAGGGCCTCGCCCTTCGCCTCCGCCCACAGCCACCCGATCACCGCGTCCGGCTCGATCCCGAGGTGGGCCAGGTGCAGCTTCGCGTTCGGCTCGTGCTTCGCCGTGACGACGATCGCCCGCCCGCCGAGCGCCCGCACCGCCTCCACCGCCTCCCGCGCGCCGGGCAGCGCCCCGGTCGGGGCTATCGCGTGGTCGGGGTAGAGCGCGCGGTAGCGGTCGGCGGCGGCCGGCACCTCCTCCGCCGGGAACCAGTGGGCCAGCTCCGACTCCAGCGGCGGGCCGATCCGGCTCACCACCAGGGCGTCGTCGATCGGCACGCCCGTGGCGGCGGACAGCGCGCGGTAGGCGGCGGCGATGCCGGGGCGGGAGTCGATGAGGGTCATGTCGAGGTCGAAGCCGACCGTCAGGGGGTGCGCAAGCGTGGAAGCCATGTCCGCCATTGTGCCGACCCACCGCCGTCGCCCTCGAAATCGGGCCACCTAGACTTAGCCAAGCCTTACCAACCCGGAGCCGTGCGCGCTGCCCGCAGCGCGACCGGAGCCGGACCCTTCCCCGTACCCCCGCGCACACCCAGCGCGTACGCGGGGCGGGTCCGTCCTCTCCGCATCACCGTCCGTCCGGGTTCGCCCGTATCCGTCCCGATGGGGTCAGATGTCAGCACCAGTGCCGGT
Organism: Streptomyces sp. NPDC041970; assembly: GCF_055588985.1. Lineage (NCBI taxonomy): Bacteria > Bacillati > Actinomycetota > Actinomycetes > Kitasatosporales > Streptomycetaceae > Streptomyces > Streptomyces sp. NPDC041970. The sequence goes on along the minus strand of NZ_JBVJCD010000002.1, from coordinate 33,418 downwards.
GCCGGTCGCCGCGCCGCGCGCCCCCCGCCTCTCCCGACGCGCGGCGTCGATCGCCGCCGCTGTCGTGGCGCTGCTGCTGGCCGTCCTGCTGAGCCTCGCCGTCGGGGCCCGGTCCATCCCCCCGGCGGAGGTGTTCGACGCCCTGCTGCACGGCGGGCGCTCCGACGCCGCCGAGGTTGTCCGCACCATGCGGGTGCCGCGCACCCTCATCGGGCTGATGGTCGGCGCGGCGCTGGCGCTCGCGGGCGCCGTGCTCCAGGGCATCACCCGCAACCCCATCGCCGACCCCGGCATCCTCGGCATCAGCCAGGGCGCGTCGGTGGCGGTGGTGCTGGCCATCGCGTACGCGGGCGTCCACACGCTCACCGGGTACGTCTGGTTCGCCTTCGCGGGCGCGGCGGCCGCGTCCGTCGCGGTGTACGCCATCGCCGCCCGCGGGCGCGGCGGCGCGACGCCGGTGAAGCTGGCGCTCGGCGGGGCCGCGGTCAACGCGCTGCTGGTGTCGGTGACGACGGCGGTGCTGACGACGAAGGCCTCCGCGCTGGACGAGTTCCGCTTCTGGCAGGTCGGTTCGATCGCGGGCCGGGAGGCGGACGTCGTCCAGCAGGTCTGGCCCTTCCTGCTGCTGGGCGCCGTGCTCGTGCTGGCCGTCGCCCGCGGCCTGGACGCGCTCGCCCTCGGCGACGACGTGGCGAAGGGTCTCGGGCAGAACGTGGCGGCCGTACGCGTCGTCGGGGGCGTCGGCGCGACGGTGCTGACCGGGGTCGGGGTCGCCGCCGCCGGGCCGATCGCGTTCGTCGGGCTCGCCGTCCCCCACATCGCCCGCACGCTCGTCGGCGGCGACCACCGCTGGCTCCTGCCCATGGCGGCGCTCCTCGGGCCCGTGATGCTGCTCGTCCCGGACGTCGTCGGCCGGGTCGTGTTCCCGCCGGGCGAGGTCCCGGCGGGCGTGATGACGGCCCTGATCGGGGTGCCGTTCCTGGTCGCCCTCGTACGCCGGAAGGCGGTGCCCGCATGAGCGACACCCTCCAGCGGGTCCGGCCCGCCGGGTACGCCGTCGTGAAGGCCGGGCCGCGCGGCCGGTTCCTGCTGCACCGGCGGGCCTCGCTCGTCGCCCTCGCCCTGGTCGTGCTGCTGGCCGCCGTCTGCGTCGCCTACCTCTGCGTCGGCGAGAGCTTCGTCGCGCCCGGCGAGGCGGTCCGGGCCGCCCTCGGGCAGCCGTCCTCGGCCGAGCTGGTCGTGGGCACCCTGCGGCTGCCCCGGATGGTCGTGGGGCTGCTCGTGGGCGCCGCGTTCGGGATCGCCGGGGCGCTGATCCAGACGGTGGCCCGCAACCCGCTGGCCAGCCCCGACATCATCGGCATCAGCCAGGGCGCGAGCGCCCTCACGGTCGGCGCGATGACCTTCGGCGTCACCTCGTACACCGTCCTGCCCTACCTCTCCGTCATCGGCGGCGTGGCGGCGGCGGCCCTGGTGTACGTCTTCGCCTGGCGCGGCGGGCTGCACGCCACGCGCTTCGTGCTCATCGGCATCGGCTTCGCGATCGCGCTGCGGTCGGTGACCACGCTCTTCCTGACCAAGGGCGACTACCTGGTCGCGCAACAGGCGCAGATCTGGATGACGGGTTCGCTGAACGGGCGCGGCTGGCCGGAGGCGGCGCCGATCGGCTGGACGCTGCTGGTCCTGCTGCCCGCCGTGCTGTGGGCGGCCCGCGCTCAGCGCACCGTCACGCTGGACGACGACACGGCCACCGCGCTGGGCGTGCGCCTGGGGCGCGTACGGCTCGGGCTCGTCGCACTCGGCGTGGTCCTGGCGTCCGTGGCGACCGGCACGGCGGGCCCGGTGGACTTCGTGGCGCTGCTCGCCCCGCAGATCGCCCGCCGGATGACCCGGACCGCGCAGATCCCGCTGCTGTGCTCGGCGCTGCTGGGCGCGGTGGTCGTCGTCCTCTCCGACCTGCTCGCCCGCAGGCTGTTCTCCCCCACCGAACTGCCGGTGGGCGTCCTCACGGCGGCGGTCGGCGCCCCGTACCTGATCTGGCTGATCATCCGCGGTCACCGCGGCCGCACGGGAGGCATCGCATGAGCCCGACGACCGACACCACCGGAGCCGGGGCCACCGCGCCGACGAGCCGGCTGGCGACCCGCGCCCTGACCCTCGCGTACGAGGACCGCACCGTCGTCCACGAACTGGACCTCGCGGTGCCGGACGGCCGGGTCACCGTCGTCGTCGGCCCGAACGCCTGCGGCAAGTCCACCACCCTGCGGGCGCTCGGCCGGCTCCTGAAGCCGCGCGGCGGGGCGGTCCTGCTGGACGGCGCCGAGCTGGCGCGGATTCCGACGAAGCGGATCGCCCGGTCCATCGGGCTGCTCCCGCAGACCCCGGTCGCGCCCGAGGCGATCACCGTCTCCGACCTGGTCGCCCGCGGCCGCCAGCCGCACCAGTCCTGGTGGCAGCAGTGGTCGGAGGAGGACGAGCGGGCGGTGACCGACGCCATGGCCCGTACGGACGTCTCGGCGCTCGCCGACCGTCCGGTGGACGAGCTGTCCGGCGGCCAGCGCCAGCGGGTGTGGATCGCGATGGCGCTCGCCCAGGACACGGACCTGCTGCTGCTCGACGAGCCGACGACGTACCTCGACATCGCGCACCAGGTGGAGGTCCTGGACCTGGTGCGCCGGCTCGTCGCCCCCGCCCCGGACGGGACGCGCGGCCGGACCGTCGTCACGGTGCTGCACGACCTCAACCAGGCGGCCCGGTACGCGGACCACCTGGTCGCCATGAAGGCGGGCCGGATCGTCGCCGAGGGCCGCCCCGCCGACGTCGTCACCGCCGAGCTGGTCCGCGAGGTCTTCGGCCTGGACGCCGTCGTCGTCCCGGACCCGGTGACCGGCTCCCCGCTCGTCGTCCCCGGCGCCCCCTGGTCCCCCGCCCCCGCCCCTGCCCCCGGAAAGGCCCTCTGAGCCATGCCCCTCCACCACCGCGCCCGCGCCCTCGCCGCCGTCTCCCTGACCGCGGCCGCCGCGCTGACCCTGGCCGCCTGCGGCTCGTCCGACTCCTCCGGCGGCTCGTCCGCCACCGCCTCCTCCGACGCCACCCGTACGGTCCGGACGGCGATGGGCGACGTCAAGGTCCCCGCCGCCCCGCAGCGGGTGGTCGTCCTGGACACCGCCGAACTCGACTCGGCGCTCACCCTCGGCGTGAAGCCGGTCGGCGCGACCCACGCCGACGTGCAGTCCGGCTTCCTGAACTACCTGCCGCGGAACCAGGTCGCGGGCATCAAGGACGTCGGCCAGATGATGACCCCGAACCTGGAGGCCATCGCCGGACTGAAGCCCGACCTCATCCTCACCAGCAAGATCCGGCACGGCGACAAGTACGCCGAGCTGAGCAAAATCGCGCCGACCGTGATGACGGAGAACACCGGCTACCCCTGGAAGGAGAACTTCCAGGTCCACGCGGAGGCCCTCGGCAAGAAGGCCGAGGCGAAGATGGTCACCGACGAGTACGCCGAGCACGTGGCGGACGTGACCAAGGCCCTGGGCGGCAAGGAGAAGGCCGCCGCCACCGAGGTCAACGTGGTCCGCTTCGTCGAGGGCGCGGACATCCGCATCTACGGCAAGAAGAACTACATCGCCACCATCCTGGCCGACGTCGGCCTCGGCCGCCCGGCCATCACGGACAAGGCGGCGGACGGCTTCTCCTACGACGTCAGCCCCGAGAAGATCGACCTCGCGGACGCGGACGCCGTCTTCCACTCCACGTACGGCGACCCGAAGAAGGCCAAGGAGACGCAGACCACCGGCAGCGGCCTGTGGAAGAACATGTCCGCGGTGAAGAACGACAAGGTCTTCGCGGTCGACGACCAGCTCTGGATCCAGGGCATCGGCTACACGGCCGCCGGCCAGATCCTCGGCGAGCTGCAGAAGAACCTGCGGAAGTGAGACGGGGCCCGCACGGGCCTCACGCCCGCCTCCGCGCCCGCCACACCAGGTAGAGCGCGGAGGCGAGGGCGGCGACGCGCAGGACCACCGGCCACGCCCCGAGCAGCACCTCGCGCAGCGCGCCCTCCCGGACGGGCTCGCCCCAGCGGCCGTCCAGCCGCCCCCACACCCACGCCAGGGCCCCGGCCGCCACCACGCCGGGCAGCCCCAGGGCCGCCCACTTCGCCTCCCGCCGGGACAGGGTGCGCGAGGTGTACGCGATCAGCCAGCCGCCCGCCAGCGGCAGCAGGGAACCGGTCACCACCCCGGCGACGAGCAGCGCGGCGGCCAGGAGCAGCAGCGGGTGGCCGAACCCGCGCCGCGCGGGCACGGCGACCGCGGCGGGCGCGGCCGCCGCGGCTTGGGCAGCCGCCGCCGCGGCCTTGCGGCGACGGAGCTTCAGCAGCCGCAGAGCGCGGCGGGGGCCGGTCCTGCGGTCGGCGGCCGCCGCCTGTTCGGTGGGGGCCGCGTCGCCGTCGGCGGGGGCCGTGCCGCCCTCGCCGTCCTCTTCTTCCTCTACGGGCTCGCCGGGCTGTGCCGGTCGCCGCAACAGCTCGGGGGCCTCGATGCCGCCGGAGAACCCCGGAACGCGGACGCCGTCGTCGAAGGGGCCCGGCTCCAGACGCCACCAGTCGGGCTCCCCGTCGGCGTCCCCCTGCTGGTCCTGGCCCAGGACGTGCGGGGCGGAGGGGTCGGGCCAGGCGCGGACCGGGACGTCGTGGGATGCGCCGGGCGCGTCGTAGGCGTCGTGCGGGGCGGTGCGGGGGGCGCCGTGGGGGCCGCCCTCGGGGACGGCGTACGGGCTGCCGCCGGGCAGGTCGTCGGGGGCGGCCGTCGGACGGGGCACGAACGCGGCCTTCGCCCCGGAGGCGCGCTCGGGGCGTGCGCGGTGGCGCGCGTCGCGGGCCGCGCCCTGGGCCCCGGACCGGCGCACGCCCGGACGCTCGTCGCGTACGGCGCCCTGGGCCTCACCTCGGCGTACGCCGTCTGCCTCGGCCCGGCGTGCGTCCTCTGCTTCGGCCCGGCGTACGCCGTCTGCCTCGGCCCGGCGTACGCCGTCGCTGTCCGCACCCCGTACGTCGGGGGACTCCGCGTCGCGGCCCTGGCCGGGCCGGCGGCCTTCGCGGGGCTGGCGGCCTTGGCTGGGCTCGCGGAAGACGCCGGACCGGCCGGGCGCACCGGGCAGGTGAGACCCACTGGAGCCATCAGCCCCACCGGGCCCACCAGCCCTACCAGGCCCACCAGGCCCACCAGGCCCACCAGGCCAGCCGGGCACGTCAGACCCATAGGACCCAGCAGACCCACCGGACCCAGTGGTCGCGCCAGCACCGCCCGCCCCACCACGCCCACCGGTCGCGTCAACCCCACCGGCCCCACCGCGCCCGTCGTCCGCCCCGCCCCGGCGGTCCGCGCGCGGCGACGCGCCCCGGCCGAAACCGGCTTTCCACCCGCGGGGGGCCGCTGGGTCGGCGGGTCGGCCGTCGTCCGCGGCCGCGCTCCTCGGCTCCCCCGGCTCCTTCGGCTCCCTGCGGAGGAGTCCGCCGCGAGGGCGGGGCAGGGAGCGCCGCAGTCCGCCCGCCGCCGGGGCGGGCCGCGCGGACGGCGGGGGGAGCGTGCCGTCGGCCGACTCCGCCGCCGCCGCGACCAGCGCGTCCGGGCTGCCCAGCCTGCCGATGATGCGCCGCACGGCCGCCGGGGAGTCGGCGCCCTCACTCGCGCGCTGCCGGTCGATCTCGTTCCGGAGCGTCGTGACGAGGCGCATCCGGGCGCCCGACGGCAACTGCTGTTGCTGGGCCAGGTCGCCGACCCGGCTCAGATAGTCGTAGACGAGCTGGTCGCTCTCGATCCCCACGCGGCGCATCTCCCTCTACCGGCCCTGCCCCGACGGTAGCGTTCCAGCGGCTACCGTGGGGCGGATGGGGACGACCACACCACCGCGCACGCTCGCCGAGGCCCTGCGTGCTCGGGGCGACGAATCGCTGGCCGGGCTGCTGCGCGCCCGCCCCGATCTGCTCAGCCCGGTGCCGAGCGACATCACGCAGCTCGCCACGCGGGCCGGTACGCGGGCCTCCGTCGTACGGGCGTTGGAGCACCTCGACCGGTTCGCGCTCCAGACGGCCGAGGCGCTGGCGGTGGCCCCGGACCCGGCGCCGTACGCCACGCTCCTCTCCCTGCTCACCGGCGACGGGCTCGACGACGGCGACCAGTGCGACGACGTGGGCGCGGCGGTCGCCGCCGCGCTGCCCGGCGCGCTGGCCACCCTGCGCGAACAGGCCCTCGTCTGGGGCGAGGAGGACCGGCTGCGGCTGGTGCGCACCGCCCGCGAACTGCTCGCCCCCTCGCCGCAGCACCCCTCTCCCACCGGTCTCGGCCCCACGGTCGCCGAGGCGACGGCCGGGATGTCGCCGGGGCGGCTCCAGGCGATCCTGGAGGCGACGGGGCTGCCCGCCACGCACGACCCGGTGTCCGCCGTCGCGGCGCTGTCGGCGCTGTTCACCGACCGGACGAGGATGGCGGAGCTGCTGGACACCGCCCCGGTGGAGGCCCTGTCGGTCCTGGACCGGCTGGTGTGGGGCCCGCCGTACGGGGAGGTCACCCCGAATCCGACGCCGCCCGTGAAGTGGCTGCGCGACCGGGGGCTGCTGCTGCCGGTCTCCACGCGCACGGTGGTCCTGCCGCGCGAGGCGGCCCTGCACCTGCGCGCGGGGCGCGCGCACCGCGTGCCGGAACCGGTGCCGCCGGTCGTCGTCGCGGCCGCCGAACGCGATCCACAGGCTGTGGACAGAGCGGCGGCCGGGCAGGCGTTCACGGCGCTGTCCACGGTCGAGGAGCTGCTGACCCTCTGGAACGGCGGCGGCCCGCCGATCCTGCGCGCGGGCGGGCTGAGCGTCCGGGAGCTGAAGCGCGTCGCGAGCGCCCTGGACGTGACCGAGCCGATCGCCGCCTTCTGGATCGAACTCGCCTACGCGTCCGGCCTCGTGGCCGCCGACGGGGCGACCGACGAGCGGTACGCGGCGACGCCCGCGTCCGACGAGTGGCTGGACCTCCCCGCCCAGGACCGCTGGACGCACCTGGCCACCGCGTGGCTCGCCGCCACCCGCACTCCGGGCCTGGTCGGCGGCCAGGACGCCAAGGGCCGGGCCCTGTCCGCGCTCGGCCCGGACCTCGACCGCTCGGCCGCCCCGGAGGTCCGCCGCCGGGTGCTGGCCCTCTTCGCCGAACTGGCCCCCGGCACCGCGCCCGACCCGGACACGCTGCTGCGCCGGCTGCGCTGGGAGCGCCCGTTGCGCGGCGGAGCGACCCCGTCCGGCACGGCGGGCGCGGGCGACCTCCGGTCCCGGCTCGCCCTGTGGACGCTCAACGAGGCGGAGTCGCTGGGCATCACGGGCCGGGGCGCGCTCTCCGCACAGGCCCGCGCGCTGCTGGACGAGGGCCCGGACGCGGCGGCCGCCCGCCTCGCCCCGCTGATCCCCGAACCGCTGGACCACGTCCTGCTCCAGGCCGACCTGACGGCGGTGGCCCCCGGCCCGCTGGAACGCCCGCTGGCCCAGACGCTGTCGGTGCTCGCGGACGTCGAGTCGAAGGGCGGGGCGACGGTCTACCGCTTCACGCCCGGTTCGGTGCGCCGGGCGCTGGACGCCGGGCAGGCGGCGGCCGACCTGCACGCGTTCCTGGCCGCGCACAGCCGTACGCCGGTCCCACAGCCGCTGAGCTACCTGATCGACGACGTGGCCCGCCGCCACGGCCACCTGCGGATCGGGGCCGCGTCGGCGTACGTGCGGTGCGACGACGAGGCGGTGCTCAACGAGATCCTGGCCGACCGGCGCTCGACCGGTCTGCGGCTGCGCCGGCTGGCGCCCACGGTCCTGGCCTCCCAGGCCGACCCCGGCGCCCTCCTCGACGCGCTGCGCGAGATGGGGTTCGCCCCGGCCGCCGAGTCCGCCGAGGGCGACGTCCTGATCACCCGCGCCGGCGCCCGCCGCACCCCGCCCCGCACACCCCCGGCCCCGGTCCCCGAGGGCCCCCCGGTCCCGGACGAGACCCTCCTCGGCGCGGCGGTGCGGGCCATCCGCGCCGGCGACACGGCCGCGCGGGCCGTCCGCAAGGACCCCGCCGAGGGCCCCGCGGGCACGTCCGCCACGTCCCCCGGCTCCCTCCCGCGCACCACCCCCGCCGAGACCCTGGCCACCGTCCAGGCGGCCGCTATGACGGGCTCCGCCGTCTGGATCGGCTACGTCAACGCGGACGGCGCGGCCAGCCAGCGCGTCATCGCCCCGGTCCGCGTGGAGGGCGGCTTCGTCACGGCGTACGACCACACGGCCGACGAGGTCCGCACCTACCCCCTGCACCGGATCACGGGGGTGGCGGAACTGGCGGACGAGGGAACGGCGTAGAAGCACGTCCCGCCCGCCACGCCCGCGTTCGGTCGGCGGCCCGAGGACGCGGGGAGCGGGACGTGCGCCAGCGGCCTCACGGGTGCCGGGCCGCCCGCAACAGGCCCACCAGGCGGTCCACGTCCGTCCACGGGTTGTCCCGGTACCCCTGCGACGCCCGCCGCCTCAGCTCCTCCGCACGCTTCCGCGCCGCGGGGAAGCCGTCGCGCAGGCGGTCGTACTCCAGGTGCTTGCGGGTGCTGGAGTAGCCGCAGACCCCGAGCTTCTCCAACTCCCTCTGGGCCGCGTCCGACGTGCTGTACCCCGTCACGTCCCGGAAGTGGAGCATGATCCACAGCTCGAAGCAGGGATTGGTGAGCGCCACCTCGACCCCGTGCCGCCGGGCGAGCGCCACCGCCTCGTCCAGCCCGGCGTGCGGCGCCGGGGCTTCGACGTCGATGACGCACCACACCTCGTCGTACGCCGTCCGGCGGTCCAGCGGCGACCGCGGGGCGCGCTCCTTGTGCTCGATCGCCGCGCGCACCAGCGACCGCGGCTCCCCGTGCTCGCCGCCGAGGCAGAGGGAGACGGGCAGAGACCGCAGGTCGGCCCGGAGCCCCTTGAAGTACTGGTCCTCGGTGCGCTCCCCCTCGCAGTAGATGAGGAACCTACGCTGCTCCGGGCGTGCGCCCTTCGTCCGCTTCAGCGGCTTTCCCCGCTTCACTCCCACCCCCATGCCGGAGAGCCGCGGTCACGTCCCGCAGCAGATCGTCGTCCAGATGCGGCACCGCCCCGTAGCGTCCGCCGAGGTAGCGCCGCTCCAGGTTGTCGCCCGCCGAGCGCACGGAGAACTCGGTCAGCGGGAAGAGCCTGGTGGCCAGGGTGCGCGGGTCCTTCTCGGTGAACCAGACCTGGTCCCGGAAGAGTTCGGTGCGCACGTTGCGCCCGAGCAGCGCCGCCTCGTGCGTGCTGAAGACCAACTGCGCGCCCGTGCTGTTGGTCCGAGGAGACTGGAACATGCCGACGAGGGCGTCGACCAGGTACGGGTGGAGCCGGGCGTCCAACTCGTCCACGCAGAGGACCCCGCCCGCCGCCAGGGTGGTGACGACGGGCCCGATGAGTCCGATCCACGTGCGCGTGCCGCTCGACTCGTGCACGAGGTCCAGCGGGAAGACGCCGTCCGCCGTCCGGTGCTCCACCCTGACCCGCTGCCCGGCCTCCCTCTGCACGTGCACCTTGTCCCCCAGCGCCTCGCGCAGCGCCCGCGTGATGCGCTGGTGGTCCTCGCGGACGCTCTCGTCCCAGTCCTCGATCTCCAGCCCGGACACGCCGAGGTCGGCGAAGCGCAGCAGGTCCAGTACCGGGTTGCCCGCCGAGCCGTCCCGCCCTTCGAGGCAGAGCCGGACCGTGTGGTCGAGCCGCTGGGGGAAGTCGTGGTCGGTCGCCATGCGCAGGCCGGAGTGGAACCACCGGAAGACCTCGCCGAGCTGGTCGTGCCCCTGGGCGGCGGCGACGGACAGGTACAGGCTGTTCGGCCGGAGCAGTTCGGCGATCAGCTTCCGCCGCCCGGTGAGCCACCGCCCGAAGGCGACCACGTCGTCCGCGCCGCGCTCGTACAGCCGGCGCTGCCGCCCCTCGGGGTAGTAGTACAGCCACTCCTCGGTGACGCGTTCGTCGTCGACCGAGAAACCGAACTGGTGGTGCACCCCGCCGACGACGAAGTCGACCGCGAAGGAACTGGGCCGCTCGGCGGCGCCGGAGCCGAGGGCGAACGGGCGGCGCGGCACTCCTCCGCTGGGGTCCCACCGCCGGAACGAGCTGAGGACCGCCGACCGCATCCAGCCGATGGAATCGATGACGTTCGACTTCCCGGACGCGTTGGTGCCGTAGACCGCGACGACGGGAACGGCGGACTCGCCCCCGCTCGGCGTCGGGAACTCGGCCCGCTCCGGGTGCCGGTCGGCGGCGACGAGGGACAGCTCCTGCTCCTCCAGCAGCGAGGCATGATTCGTGACCTGGAACCGCAGCAGCATGGCCAGCCCTTCCAAGCATCGAACGGTGTCGTTACACGCTTCGTATCGTCATGACCTGACGATAGTGCCCGTGAAACGGCATTGCCTAGGGATGCCACTCGTCCGGGTGGGCCCGACGCCGCCCTCACCGGGGAGGATCTGCCCCACCGCCCACGCGGGGGCCGCCGGCCCGTCTGCGATGCTGCGGGGATGTCCTTCACCGACCGGAGCCCCGAGCCGATAGCGCCCGATCCCCCCGCCGCGCCCGCGCGGCCGCTGCTCACGCAGTCGTGGCTCGACCTCGCGTTCCTGCACTGGGCCGTCGACCCGGCGGACGTCGCGCCGCTGCTGCCGCCGGGGACCGTGCCGGACACGTTCGAGGGGACGACGTACGTGGGGCTCGTGGCGTTCCGGATGCACCGGGTGGGGTGGCTCGGGCTGCCCGGCGTCCCGTACCTGGGGTCGTTCCCCGAGACCAACGTCCGGCTGTACTCCGTGGACGAGCGCGGGCGGCGCGGTGTCGTCTTCCGCTCGCTCGACGCCTCGCGGCTGCTTCCGGTCCTGGTGGCGCGGGCCGCGTTCCGGTTGCCGTACGTCTGGTCCCGGATGGGCGTGGCGCGTTCCGGCGACACCCTCACGTACACCAGCACCCGACGCTGGCCCGGTCCGCGCGGGGCGCGGAGCAGGATCGTGCTGCGGGCCGGGGAGGCGATCGGGGAGCCGACGCCGCTGGAGCACTTCCTGACCGCCCGCTGGGCCCTGCACACCGGGTTCCACGGGCGGACCCTGTACCTGCCCAACGTCCACCCCCGCTGGCCCCTGCACCGGGCGGAGCTGGTCGACTGCGACGAGGACCTGGTGGCGGCCGCCGGGCTGCCCGCGCCGGCCGGCGACCCGGTGAGCGTGCTGTACTCCCCCGGCGTCCCGGTCCGCTTCGGCCGGCCCCCCGCCCGCACGCCCTGAGCCGGGGGCCCGAGCGGGTCGCCCTGAGCCGGGGGGCCTGCACCGGGAGCGTCCTGGGGCGGCGCACGCCCATCCCGTACCGGCCCCCGATGCGGCACACTGGACGTTTGGCCGCATCGGCGGCCGCAACCCCGCAGAAAGGGCCGAAGCGCGTGACCGGACCCCTCATCGTCCAGAGCGACAAGACGCTGCTCCTCGAAGTCGACCACGAGCTGGCGGACGCCTGCCGCCGGGTGATCGCGCCGTTCGCGGAGCTGGAGCGTGCGCCCGAGCACATCCACACGTACCGGGTCACCCCGCTCGGGCTGTGGAACGCCCGCGCCGCCGGGCACGACGCCGAGCAGGTCGTCGACGCGCTCGTCGAGTACTCCCGCTACCCCGTGCCGCACGCGCTCCTGGTCGACATCGCCGAGACGATGGCGCGGTACGGGCGGCTCACCCTGTCCAAGCACCCCGTGCACGGACTGGTCCTCACCGCCACCGACCGGCCGGTGCTGGAGGAGATCCTGCGGTCGAAGAAGGTGCAGCCGCTCGTCGGCGCCCGGATCGACCCCGACACCGTGGCCGTGCACCCCTCCGAGCGCGGGCAGATCAAGCAGACGCTGCTGAAGCTCGGCTGGCCCGCCGAGGACCTCGCCGGTTACGTGGACGGCGAGGCCCACCCGATCGAGCTGGCCGAGGACGGCTGGGCGCTGCGGCCGTACCAGCGGCAGGCCGTCGAGGGGTTCTGGCACGGCGGCTCGGGCGTCGTGGTGCTGCCCTGCGGCGCCGGCAAGACCCTGGTGGGGGCGGGTGCGATGGCACAGGCCAAGGCGACCACGCTGATCCTGGTCACCAACACCGTCTCCGCCCGGCAGTGGAAGCACGAGCTGGTGAAGCGGACGTCGCTGACCGAGGACGAGATCGGCGAGTACAGCGGGACGCGGAAGGAGATCCGGCCCGTCACCATCGCCACCTACCAGGTGCTGACGACCCGGCGCAAGGGCGTCTACCCGCACCTGGAGCTGTTCGACTCCCGCGACTGGGGCCTGGTCGTCTACGACGAGGTGCACCTGCTGCCCGCGCCGGTCTTCAAGTTCACCGCCGACCTCCAGGCCCGCCGCCGGCTCGGGCTCACCGCCACCCTGGTGCGCGAGGACGGCCGCGAGTCGGACGTGTTCTCGCTGATCGGACCCAAGCGGTTCGACGCCCCGTGGAAGGAGATCGAGGCGCAGGGCTACATCGCGCCCGCCGACTGCGTCGAGGTACGGGTCAACCTCACCGACGCCGAGCGGCTGGCGTACGCCACGGCCGAGGCGGAGGAGAAGTACCGCTTCTGCGCGACCACGGCCACCAAGCGGAAGGTGACCGAGGCGCTGGTGCGCAAGCACCAGGGCGAGCAGACCCTGGTCATCGGCCAGTACATCGACCAGCTCGACGAGCTGGGCGAGCACCTAAACGCCCCGGTCATCAAGGGCGAGACCAGCAACGCCCAGCGCGAGAAGCTCTTCGACGCGTTCCGCAACGGGGAGATCAGCGTCCTGGTCGTCTCCAAGGTCGCCAACTTCTCCATCGACCTGCCGGAGGCCACCGTGGCGATCCAGGTGTCCGGGACGTTCGGCTCGCGGCAGGAGGAGGCGCAGCGGTTGGGGCGCGTCCTGCGGCCCAAGGCCGACGGCCACGAGGCCCGCTTCTACTCGGTGGTCGCCCGCGACACGATCGACCAGGACTTCGCGGCGCACCGCCAGCGCTTCCTGGCCGAGCAGGGGTACGCGTACCGGATCGTCGACGCCGACGAGCTGCTGACCGAGAGCTGAGGGGCGGACCGTGCCCAGGGTGCTCGGGCCGGTGGACCGGGCCACCCCCGAGCAGCGGCGGCTGATCGACGTGGGCGTGGGGCACTGGCGGCGGATGGCCCCGGAGGACGCCCCGTTGAGCGTGGGGCTCCTGCCGGACGACGGTGCCGTGGTGGTCGCGCACGCGGTGCGCGGCGGCGGCCGGATCTACGTGGCACCGGACGGGTCCGCGCTGTTCGCGGGATCGGCCGCGCCGCCGCACGAGGCGGTCGAGGCGTTCCGCGCGGGGCGGCGGACGCCGCCGGAGCGGTTCCGCCGACGCGGCGACCGGGCGTAGGGCGCGGGAGCGTAGGGGCGTTGGCCGCCGGGCCCCGGGCCGCGTCCGGCGCGCCGGCGCCCGAGCGGTGGTGGTACGTCCGGGGCGGAGTGCGGCCGGATCGCTTCGGGACGGCGGGGCCGGGGGGCCGTGGTCGCCGGCGTTGCGTGAGGCTCACCGGGTCTGCCCGCGGCGGGTCCCGGCGCCGTGGGACGACCGGCCCGTGGGCGGTGTCGGCCGACGGCTCCGTGCCGTGGTCAGTCGGCGGTGCGCTTCCCGCCGGCGGGGTCGGGGATGCCATGGTCAGTCGGCGGTGCGCTTCCCTCCGGTGGGGTCGGGGATGCCGTGGTCGGTGAGGGCTCTGCGCAGGGCGTCGTTGTCCTGTTCGAGACGGTCGATGCGGGCCCGGACCGGGTCGAGGGCCTGCTCGAATTCGGCGGCGGTGAACCGGGGGGTGATGTGCTGCGGACAGTTCCAGTCGAAGGCCTCGACGTCGATGACGACCAGGCGCTCGACGACGAGGGGGTGGCCGTAGTCGACGGGCCGGAGCCGTTCGGCGAGGCGGGGGTGGTCGGCGAGGGCCTCGACGCGGGCCCGGCCGAGGATCTTCAGCCGGGTTTGGTGGGGGTAGTCCATCAGGATCAGGGCGACGCGGTTCTCGCTGTCGAGGTTGCCGTTGGTGATGTACTGCCGGTTTCCGCGGAAGTCGGCGAAGGCCAGAGTGCGGCCGTCAAGCGGTTGCAGGAAGCCCGGAGGTCCGCCGCGATGCTGGACGTAGGGCCAGCCGCCGGTGTTGACGCTGGCCAGGTAGAAGCTGTCCCGCTCGAGGACGAACTCCTGCTCGTCGGGGCCCAACCGGTCGGGTTCCGGGCCCGCGGCGGCCGCCATGTGCCGGTAGGCCCTCCCGCTGCCGACGGCGTCCTGGTGGTGCTGTACGTCAGGGGTGAACAGCAACTGGGCGTAGCGGCTCGACACGGGGAGAGATCACCACCAGTAGACGGGGTAGCGGGGGGCTGCGGGGTCGAGCGCGGAGCGGGCGAGGCCGACGGCGACCAGGACGACGGTGGCCAGGGCCAGGAGCGCGAGGAACAGCAGCGTCGGGGGCTGCGTGACGACGACGATGACGGCGGTCGCGGCGGCGGGGGAGTGCGGGGTGCGGGCGAGCATCATGGCGCCGAGGGCGAGGCCGCCCGCCAGAGCGGCGGCCCAGGTGGAGGATCCGGCGGCGGCGAGGGTGAGGAAGCCGACGACCGCGGAGACGAGCTGTCCGCCGATGACGCTGCGCGGCTGGGACAGCGGCAGGGCCGAGGCCCCGTAGACGAGGGCGGCGCTGGCGGCGAGCGGCGGAACGAGCATCGGCTGGTGCAGGACGGCGCCGATCGCGACGAGCGCGGTCAGAGCGGCGACGGCCGCGGTGGTGGAGACGGCGACCGCGACGAGCGGGGGCCGGGCCGGGGCCTTGCTCGCCAGGCGGCCGGGCACGGGCGCCGGGGCTTCGGGGACGGCGGTCAGCGGTGTGTCTGCCATCGGTCAGCAGCTCCTGTTGGTGCGGAGGAGGGGAGGGGAGAAGGGGTGTGCCGGGGCGGCCGCCACGGGGGGGGAAGGGCGGCGCCCCGGCACACCCGGGGGTGTGGGGCTAGAAGCGGGCGACGGCCTTGTGGGCGACCTGGTAGCCCAGCGTCAGCGCGGCGGCGTTGTCCCACTCGTAGTGGACGCCGATGTACTTACGGCTGGCGGCCTTCTCCCGGGCGGCGGCGGTGAAGGAGGTGAAGGTACGGGTGACGCCCTTGGCGTACGGGTCGTCGGTGCCGGCGGTGAACGTCAGGTCGTTGCGGTTGAAGTGGTTCTTCACCGCACCGGCCCACGCGGCGGCGATGCCGGAGTGGCCGGAGACGTAGGCCGGGAAGTTCGGGCTGAAGCTGTTGCCGGCCGTGTCGCTCTCCAGCGGCTTCCAGGTCGGGTCGGCGACGAGATCGGGGTTGGGCACCTGGTCGGCGAAGTTGATCGCGTGCTCCGGGCGCCACAGGTCCCAGTCGGTGTTGAACTTCGAGTCCCAGATCGCGATGGCGGCATCCGCGAGGGAGACCGACAGCTTCGCGAACAGCTTGGCGGAGTCGAAGGAGGTGCCGTGGGGCCGGTGCTGCTTGTAGATCGCGATGGTGTGGTCGTACTGCTGGCCCACCGGCTTGTAGGTGCCGTCGACGTCGTTGGCCCAGTAGTGCGCGATCTGGGTCTGCTCGGGTGTGCGGACGGTGGAGTTCTTACCGCCGATCGCCTTGATCTCGTTGACCTGGGCCGCGTACTCGGGGCTCTTGAGCATCTGCTCCGGGGTGGTGAACCCGGCCGGCTTGGCCGGACGGAACTCCGAGCCGCTGGTGAGCGTGAACGGCTTGACCTTGCCCCAGTTCGCGCCCCCGACCGGCTTGTTGGGAGCCGGGATCCAGTGGCCGGGGCCCGCGGTGGCGACGTACGGGGTGGTGTCGGTGGACCCGTCGTTGGCGCGGTCGGTGATGATCGCGTTGGCGGTCTTGACGCCCAGTCGGCTGCCCAACTGCTGCTGCTCAGCGGTCCCGCGGTCCGGCAGGGCACGGGCGGCGTCGAACGCCGCGGTGAAGTCGACGCTCGGGAAGGCGCCCTTCAGCGCGGTGTACGCGGCGTGGTCGACGGCGGAGTCAACCGCCCCGGTCTGGGACGCCGCGGAAGCGTCCTTGGTGAGGTACGGCTTGCCGATGGTCGAGATGGAGTTGACGGCGTCGTAGATGGCGAGGTTCATCATGGCGCCGCCGCGGGTCAGCGGACCCGGTGTGCCGCCGACCTGGCGGAAGGCGTCCAGAAGGGCGTTGTTCCAGTACAGGACGCGGTCGGGCGTCGTACGCGTGTCGGAGCCCGTGTCCAAGGGGGCCGCGTTGGCGGGGGCCGTGGAGACGGCGGCGGCCAGCACGAGGCCGGCGATGGCGGCCTTGGCGGAACGGCGGCTCGGACGTATGGAAGGCATCGAGGGTCCTTATCTGTCTGACGGCAGTTCATCGCCCCGGTGGGGCCGGCCCGAGGTCGGACAGGCCGGGGAGGGGCGGTGGAGCGGGACCGTGGGCGCAGCGCGGCTGGTCCGCTCTCGAAGGTAGGGCCGCGGACAGGGGGTTCCCGATCGCTTCGCAGATGCCTGATATGGGAGGGACCGATACCAGCACGTCACCCGACCTCTAACGCTGATTCCAGAAAGAAGCATTAGACACTTCGGTCAATCGCTGGGGGTGCGATGGCGGCTGTAGTGGCGTGCCGCGCGGGCCCGGTTGCCGCAGCCCGGCGAGCACCACTCGCGCCGCGGCGGGTTGCGTTCGAAGTAGAGCACGCAGCCCGGCGCGAGGCAGGGCTTGATGTCGACGCTTTCGCATATCAGCAGGGTGACGGTGGAGTGGGCGAGTTCGGCCTGGCACTCCAGCAGGGGGCTGCACGAGCCGGCCCGGGCGGCCGTCGGGCGGCCGTCGGCGTTCCACAGCAGGACGGGCCAGGAGCGCCCGAGGCCGCCCGCCCGGTTCAACTGGGCGACGTCCCGCTGGTCGGGCGCGTGTTCGTGCGTGCGGGCGTCGATGAGCCGGCGTGCGGCATCGCGCAGTTGCTGGAAGCCGATCACGTCGGCCGGACCGACGTGGCGCAGGGTCTCATCGGGCAGGTCGGTGGTGAAGCGTTCGCGGCAGGCCCACAGCCACCAGGTCAGCTCCCCGGGTCCGGCCAGGCCGTCGCGCAGGGCGCCGCGCACGGCGTAGTGGGTGTTGACGAACTCCAGGGCGAGAGGCTCTCCGAGCAACGGCGGGCCTTCGGCGGGGGCGTGGGGGGCGGGGGGCGCGTGGGGGGTCATGCGGTGTCCTTCAACGGGCTTACCTTCCGGCTGACTTGCCGAGGGAGGCGACGGCATGTCACGATCACATTCTAACGGGGGTATCCGCAGAGACGCGTTAGAATCCTGATGCGGCAGGATACGCTGCGCCGGCACTCGAGGCGAGTGCGACGAGGAGGGCCGGTGCGACCCGGAGGAGCGTTCTCGCAGAACTGTTCGACGAACGAGTCCCGTCGGCGGCAGAGCCGCCACCGGGGTTCGTTCCGACGCCGGATCTCTCACTCTTGGGGACAGCCATGGTTTTGGATCTTGCCTTTCATCATCTGCGTACCTTCCGTGAAGTAGCCCACCAGGGAAGCGTCACGAGAGCCGCGTATAATCTCGGATATGCCCAGTCGAGCGTCACCGGACACATTAAGGCGCTGGAGACGAAGCTCGGGCATCCGCTGTTCCGGAGGCTCCCCCACGGCGTTTCCCTCACTCCGCACGGAGAAATCGTCAAGGAATACGCCGAGCGGATTTTCAAGACGATGGACGAGCTGACCGGCGCCTTGCACCCCCGGGGGGAGGTGGAGGGGCGGGTCTCCGTCGGCGCCGACCCTCTCCTCATGGAGCAGCGCCTGGGCCACCTGGTCCGCGAAGCCCGCTACCGCTACCCCAAGGTCCAGATCTCCCCGCGGCCCACCAGCACCCGGAGTCTCGCCGAGGACGTCCTGCGCGGAGAGTTGGCTCTCGCCTTGGTCGCGCTCGCGGCAGACGCTCCCGCCCTGCCCGCGGACCTCGTCACGGAGACATTGCCACCCCTCACCCTGGCCCCGGTCGCCGCCCCCTCGCTGGCCAACGCCCCTCGCCCCGGCGAAGCCCTGCGCCCGATGCGGGTGCTGACCGTCAACGCCGAGTGCACGAGCCACCTTCCCCTGGTCAAAGCCCTGCGCAGCCGGTACGGGATCGACGCCCACGTCATCGAGGCCGGGTCGGTCGGCGGTGTCCGCGAACTCGCGCGCGCCGGCTACGGGCTGGCCATGCTACCGCCCGACGCCTCGCTGGCCGGGCAGCACCTGCAGATCGTGCCCACCCTGCCGTACGCCGAGCTCGACGTGCGCCTCGTCTACGCGCGACCCGACCACCTGGGCCGTGCCGCCCAGTCCGTCGCGGAACTCATCCGCCGGCTCCCCGCCCCCACGAGCGACGACATCCACCTGGCGGCCGTCCCCCCGCTGACCGCCACCTTGCCCGGCCCGACGCGCGGCGTCTCCGCGGGCATCGCCTCGTGAGCACATAAGAAAACGGAACCCGGCACGGCCGCCGACGGAATCACCCTTCCGTCGACGGCCGTGCCGTCGTGCTTTCCCGAAGCCTTTTCAGGACCATCGGCCACCCGAATATCTCCCATCGGAAACATTCGGATCGAACAGTTTTCCCGAACCGTAGCCTTTTTCGCGTGGCGGGTAATGCGTCCGCCTCGTGAAAAGCGCCTGAGGGAGATCATGGAAAACGTCCTCTACGTCCAGAACGTGTTCCGCAGCGGCTTCGACCTGGACAGCCTCGACTGGACCTCGTGGAACGAGCCGGGCAGGGTCAGCGTCGAACACGCCGTGCTGTGGGCCCCCGACCCGGAGAACGGCGAGGACTCCGTCGGCCTCCTGCTGCGCTTCCCGCCCGGCGCCCACGGTGACTTCCACGAGCACCTCGGCCATGAGCTCATGCTCGTCCTCGACGGGGTCCTCGACCACAGCGACGGCCCCTCCTACGTCAAGGGCGACCTCATCGTCGAAGGCCCCGGCACCGAGCACCAGATGTCCAGCCGCACCGGGTGCACCGTGCTCGCCATCCGCACCCGCCCGGCCGAAGCCCGCACGCCCACCAAGGACATCCGCCCCGTCGGCGTCACCGCCGCCGCCTGACCGGACGGGACGGGGCGCACCGTTCACGCCCTGACCGGCCCGCCCCGTCCCGCCCCTCCGTCCAGCCGCCGAACACGCCACCGGAAAGAACGTCCTCATGTCTCTGCCCGCGCCCACCCACGGCACCTCCGCCCAGGCCACCGCCCCCGGCCGGCGCGTCCTGGTCTCCAGCGTCTCCTCCGACTCCCACACCTGGAACCTGGTCTTCCTCCAGCTCCTCCTGGAGGACCTCGGCCACCAGGTCACCAACATCGGCTCCTGCGTCCCCGACGAGCTGCTCATCGCCGAATGCCGCCGCGTCAAACCGGACATGGTGGTCCTCTCCAGCGTCAACGGGCACGGCGCCCTCGACGGCGGCCGGCTCATCCGCCGCCTGCGCGAGCAGCCCGACCTGTCCGACCTCACGGTGGTCATCGGCGGCAAGCTCGGCATCCGCGGCGGCGAAGGCGCATCCCACAGCCAGGCGCTCATGGCCGCCGGCTTCGACGCCGTCTTCGAGGACGCCGCGGGCATCACGCCCTTCCGCCGCTACCTCGCCGGTGCCGCCCCCGTGCTGCAGGGGACCGCGGCGTGAACCACCCGCCCGTGCCCGCCCGCCCGCTCGGCGCCTTCGCCACCGCGATCGCCCGCGCCCGCCACGACGGCGAGCTCGTCGTCCAGCCCCGCATGGGAATGCCCACCCTCGACGAGATGGGCCAGGGCCTCAGCGCCGTCAAACGCGCCCGCGCCCGCGTCGTCGGCACCATCACCCTCGACAGCTACACCCGCGTCGGCGACCACGACTCCGCCCGCCGCGCCCTCGACAACGGCTCCGACCTCAACGGATACCCGATCGTCGCGCACGGCCCCGCCGCCACGCGGGCCCTCACGGAAAAGGTCACCGCTCCCGGCGACCCCTTCGCCATCCAGGTCCGCCACGGCTCCGCCGAGCCGTACGACATCATCCGGGCCGTCCTCGACTCCGGCCTGGACGCCACCGAGGGCGGACCGATCTCCTACTGCCTGCCCTACAGCCGCACCCCCATCACCGACTCCGTCGACGCCTGGGCCCGTAGCTGCGACCTGCTCGCCTCCCGCCCGGGCACGCACCTGGAGAGTTTCGGCGGCTGTATGCTCGGCCAGCTCTGCCCCCCGAGCCTTCTGGTCGCCCTGTCCGTCCTGGAATGCGTCTTCTTCCGCCAGCACGGCCTGACCAGCGTCTCCCTCAGCTACGCCCAGCAGACCCACCGCGATCAGGACGTCGAGGCACTGCACGCGCTGCGCACCCTGGCGGCCGAACACCTCGACGGCATCGACTGGCACGTCGTCCTCTACAGCTACATGGGGGTCTTCCCCCGCACCGTCGACGGCGCCCTGGAGCTCCTGCGCGACTCCGCCCGCCTCGCCGCGGCCACCCGCACCGAGCGGATGATCGTCAAGACGCCCGCCGAGGCCCACCGCATCCCCACCATCGCCGACAACATCAGCGCGCTCGAGGAAGCCGCGCAGGCCGCCCGCACCGCGCCCGAAATCCCCCGGCCCACCGGCGAGTTCGGTGTCCTCGCCGAGGCCCGCACCCTGGTCGACGCCGTCCTCGAACTCCACCCCGACGTCGGCCAGGGCCTCGTCCGAGCCTTCCGGCGCGGCATCCTCGACGTCCCCTACTGCCTGCACGCCGACAACGCGCAGCGCGCCCGCAGCTTCATCGACGCCCGCGGGAGCCTCCAGTGGCACCGGGCCGGCGCCATGCCCGTCACCACCGCCCGCGACAGCGGCGACCTCAGCCTGCGCGCCGAAGACCTCCTCACGATGCTCGGCCACGTCCAGGACGCCTACGACCGGGCCGCCCTGAATGCCTCGGGCATCGCCGCCCTGGGCGCCCGCCCCTCCTGACCCGCGACAACAAGGACACCTCCGTGCTCACCAGCCCCGCCCCCCTCCACCTCGCCGTCATCGGCAGCGGCCCCCGCGGCCTGTCCGTCCTCGAACGCCTGGCCTGCCGGCTCATCCAGGAACACGACGCCGACGGCGCGTCCGCCCGGCCGGTCACCGTGCACCTCATCGACAGCACCGAGATCGGCGCGGGACGGGTCTGGCGCACCGACCAGGACCCCTGGTTCACCATGAACACCGTCGTCAGCCAGATCACCATGTACTCCGGCGACAGCGACGAGGGCCCCGCCCGCCCCGGCGCCGGGCCGTCGCTCGGCCAGTGGCACGCGGCCAACACCCCGCCCGGCCAGACGCCGCTGGGCCCCAACGGCTACGCCTCGCGCGCCGACTACGGCCGCTACCTGAAGGACGTCCACCGCACCATCGCCGAGGCGCTGCCCGCCCACGTGCGGCTCCGCGGCCACAACGCCGCCGTCACCGCGCTCACCCCGCAACCCGACGGCACCTACCTCCTCCAGCTCGACGGCGCGCCCGGCAGTCTCACCGTCGACCGGGTCACCCTCGCCACCGGCCATCCCCGCAACGCCGCCGACGACTTCGACGCCGTGATGGAGGGCTTCGCCTCCCGCCACGCCGTGCACTACCTGCGCGGTGACTCCGCCGCCGACATGCCGCTCGGCGAGTCGACGATCCCCGCCGGAAGCACCGTCGCCATCCGCGGCCTGGGCCTGTCCTTCTACGACGTGATGCTCTCCCTGACCG
Organism: Streptomyces sp. NPDC041970; assembly: GCF_055588985.1. Classification (NCBI taxonomy): domain Bacteria; kingdom Bacillati; phylum Actinomycetota; class Actinomycetes; order Kitasatosporales; family Streptomycetaceae; genus Streptomyces; species Streptomyces sp. NPDC041970. The sequence goes on along the minus strand of NZ_JBVJCD010000002.1, from coordinate 11,626 downwards.
TCGGAAGAGGAGGCGAGTTCAAAGCCGCGGCGGACGGCACCTACGCCTACGTGCCCTCCGGCCGCGAACCGCACATCGTCGCCGGCTCCCGCAGCGGCCTGCCCATCCCCGCCCGAGGCATCAACCAGAAGCCCGCCGACCACAGCCACACGCCGAGGTTCCTCACCCGCGCCGCCCTCACCGCCGCCCGCGCGGCCCGCGCCGCCACCACCGCCGGCGCCCAGCTCGACTTCTCCCAGGACGTCCTGCCCCTGCTCCTCGACGAGGTCGCCTACGTCTACTACACCACCGCGCACCGCGTCCGGCACGGATCCGACGACGCCCGCTTCGCCCGCGAGCTCGCCGACGCCCTGCACCGCGGTCACGACGTCGCGCCCCTCCTGGCCGCGGCCCACCTGGACGACCTGCCGCCCATCGACCTCCAGGCCCTGGCCCGCCCCTTCGAGGGCGCCCGGTTCACCGGCCCCGACGACTTCCGTACCGTGCTCCTCGGCGTCATGCGCGAGGACCTCGACCAGGCACGTCTCGGCAACGCCGACGGCCCGCTCAAGGCGGCCCTGGACGTGCTGCGCGACATCCGCAACACCGTGCGCGAAGCCGTCGACTTCGGCGGCCTGCTGCCCCGGTCCCACATCGACGACTTCACCCGCGCCTTCCTGCCCATGAACGCCCTGCTCTCGGCCGGCCCGCCGCTCGAACGGGTCGAGCAGCTCCACGCCCTGATCACCCAAGGCGTCGTCGACATCGCCGGCCCCGGAACCCGTTTCGGCACCAGCGAGGCATCCGGCACGTTCACCGTCTCCTCGCCCCAGGTACCCGGATCCACCCGACAGGCCCGCACGCTCATCGACGCCCGCATACCCACCCCCGACCTGGAGCGCGACACCTCCCCGTTCATCCAGCGGCTCATCGCGGACGGCCTGGTGCGCACCTTCACCATCCAGGGCCCCGACGGACACCACCGCACGGGCGGTCTGGACGTGACGCCGTCGCCGTTCCGCGTCATCAGCGCCGACGGCACCCCCCACCCCGGCCTGTTCGCCCTCGGGATCCCCACCGAGCACACCCGCTGGTTCACCCAGGTCGGCTCCAGCCGCCCCGGCACCGGCCGCACCCTGTTCTACCGGGACGCCGACGCCATCGCCGAAGCCCTGCTCGCCCCCCTCGACCACACCGCCCGGCCGCTCGCCGCCGCGGGCGCGAGGACGGCCCCGTGATGCGTACGCCGAACGCCGCCCACACCGCCTTCCGAACCGCCCGCGACACGCTCCTGACCCACCGCACCGACCTGGACGCCGCCCGCGCCGCGTTCCGCTGGCCCGTCCTCGAGCGGTTCAACTGGGCGCTCGACTGGTTCGACGTCGTCGCCGACGGCAACACACGGCCCGCGTTGCGCCTCGTGGGCGAGGGGGCGCCGGACACCGACACGGTGCTCAGCTACGCCGAACTCGCCGCCCGCTCCGACCAGGTCGCCGCCTGGCTGCGCGGCAACGGCGTGCGGCGCGGGGACCCGATCCTGCTGGCGCTCGCCAACCGGGTGGCGGTCTGGGAGGCCACGCTCGCCGCGATCAAGCTCGGCGCCGTCGTCATCCCGACCTACACCACCGCCACCCCGGCCGAACTGGCCGACCGCATGGCGCGCGGCCAGGTCCGCCACGTCATCGCGGAAGCCGCCGTCACCGACCGCTTCCCCCACCCGAACGGGTGGACCCCGATCAGCGTCGGCCCGCCCGTCGACGGCTGGATCGACTACACCACCTCCCACCAGGCGCCCACCGGCTTCGTCCCCGACGGCACGACTCCGGCCGACGCACCGCTGTTCCGGTACTTCACCTCGGGCACCACCTCCGCGCCGAAGATGGTCGAGCACACGCACACCAGTTACCCCGTCGGCCATCTCTCCGGCATGTACTGGAACGGCGTCACCCCCGGCGACCTGCACCTCAACATCTCCCTGCCCGGCTGGGCCAAGCACGCCTGGTCCAGTTTCTTCGTCCCCTTCAACGCGGAGGCCACCGTCCTCGCGCTGCCGGCCGAACAGGCCACGCCCGGCAGGGTTCTCGACGTGCTGCGCAGCCGGGAGCCGACGACCTTCTGCGCGCCCCCGACCGTCTGGAGAGCCCTCGTGTCCCAGGGCCTCGGCGCCCGGCCGCCCCGCCTGCGCGAGGCGGTCTCGGCCGGCGAACCCCTGGACGAGCCCCTGATCGCCGCGGTCCGCGCGGCCTGGGCCATCGAGCTGCGCGACGGCTTCGGCCAGACCGAGACCACCGCTCAGATCGGCACCACCCCCGGCCAGCAGGCGGTCGCCGGCCGCATCGGCAAGGCACTGCCCGGCTACCGGCTCACGCTGGTCGACCCCGAATCCGGCGGGCCCGTCCCGGACGGCGCCCCCGGCGAACTGTGCGTCCAGCTCGCCGACCGGCCCGCGGGGCTGATGCGCGGTTACACCGGCGACCCCGACCGCACCGCGCGGGTCTTCGCCGACGGCCTGTACCGCACGGGTGACCTCGCCGTACGCGACGCGCAGGGACACGTGAGCTACCTCAGCCGCGCGGACGACATGTTCAAGTCGTTCGACCACCGCGTCTCCCCCCTGGAGCTGGAACAGGTTCTGCTGCGCCTGCCCCAGGTCACCGACGCCGCGGTCGTTCCCGTACCGGACCCGGTCGGCCTGTGGAAACCCAAGGCGTACGTGGTCGCCGCGGGCGGGTTCCCACCGGACGCGGCGACCGCCGAGCTGATCCTCGCGGCCGTCGTGAGGGAACTGCCTCCCGAGAAGCACGTCCGTGTCGTGGAGTTCACCGACGTGCTGCCGCGGACGGCATCGGGGAAGGTCCGCCGGGCCGCGCTGAAGGAGCGGCGCGCGGGCGTGGAACACGTACTGGCCGTGTGAGACGTGGCCGGAGGATGCCGGCGGCGGTCATCGGCTCGGGGAGGAGCCGATGGCCGCCGCCGGCATCGCCGCGCCTACGGTTCGCCGGACGGCGCGGCCTTGCGGTGCCGGGTGTAGTGGCGCCGGGTCTTGGCCCGGTTGCCGCAGCCGGCCATGGAGCACCAGCGGCGCCCGCCGTTCTTGGAGACGTCATAGAAGTGCAGGACGCACTCGGGGTTGGCGCACTTGCGGATCCGGTCGGGGTTCTCCTCCAGCAGTTGCAGGTACTTCTCGGCGGCACTCCACGCGGGCAGCCAACTGGGTGCGTCGGTGTCGATGACCGCCTCGGGCCCTTCCGCGTTCAGGACGCGCAGGATCCGGCCGTGGCTGAGCGTCTCGTTCAGTTCGTTGATCGCTTCCTTCGGGTCGGTCCGCTCGTCCAGGAGCGCGCCGAGGGCCGCGCGCGTGACGAGGAGCGCGTCGAGAGTCTCCTGACTGGCCGGCACGGCGTCGGCGAACCCCGCCGCCGCGAGCCAGGTCATGAGACCGCCGGGACGCTCCAGCAGGTCGTGGCGTACGCCCTCGTCGATCCAGACGGTGTTCATCAGGTCCAACGGCAGCGGTTCGTCGGTGAGGGGCCGGGGGTCCGCGTCGGGTCCGCGGACGGGTTCTGTGCTCATCAGTTCTGACCTTTCGTGTCGCGGGTCTATGCGACCACATGGCCAAATTCAACCATCGAAAGCAGTTTCACCGGTTGACTGAAGTGCAGTCAACCTCTAACGTTCCTTTCAGCGGTTAGGCCGGACGGTCCGGCCCCACCACTCACCGGAGGCACCCCATGACGCAGTCCCTCGCCGACAAGTCCCTGCAGACCGGCCACGTCGGCCTCAACGTCACCAACCTCGAGAAGTCACTGCCCTTCTACATCCGCGTCTTCGGCTTCGAGATCCTCGCCGAGGGCAAGGACGACACCCAGCGCTGGGCCTTCCTGGCCCGCGACGGCCGCCTCGTCCTGACGCTGTGGCAGCAGAGCGACACCGCCTTCACCGCCGGCGCCGCCGGCCTGCACCACCTCTCCTTCCAGGTCGACTCCATCGAGGACGTCAAGACCGCCGAAGCCGTCCTGCGCGAACTCGGCGCCGACTTCGCCCACGACGGCGTCGTCTCCCACGGCGAGGGCGCCGGCTCCGGCGGCATCTTCTTCACCGACCCCGACGGCATCCGCCTGGAGATCTACGCCCCGAGCGGCGCCGAGAGCGCGCCCGCCCCCACCGGCGCCGCCCCCACCTGCGGCTTCTTCTAGAAACACGGGCCAGGGGGGGGGGGGGGGCCCCCGGCCCCCCCCCCCCCCCCCCCCCCCCCCCCCCCCCCCCCACCCCCACCCCCCCCCCCCCCCCCACCCACCCCCCCCCCCCCCACCCCCCCCCTCCCGCCAAACCCCCCCCCCCCCCCCCCCCCCCCCCCCCCCCCCCGCCCCAGCACACCCGCACCGATCGGAAAGGAGCCGGACATGGGCGTCTACCACCAGGGCGAACGCACCGTTCAGGAGCGAGCCGGCCTGCGCGACCACGCCGACTTCTCCTCCGCGGCCATCAAGAGCGAGATCCCCGACGTCGCCGTCGACTTCCTCGCCGAGCAGCCCATGCTCGTCGTCGGAGCCCCGGACACCCGCGGCGACCTCTGGGCCTCCCTGCTGACCGGCGAACCCGGATTCCTCACCGCCACCGGCCCGGCCTCCCTGGCCGTCAACGCCACTCCGGCAGCCGGCGACCCGCTGCACGAGGCCTTCACCCGCACCGCCCACCTCGGCATGATCGCCATCGAGCCCGCCACGCGCCGCCGTATGCGGATGAACGGCAAGGCCCGCCCCGCCCCGCAGGGGCTTCGCGTCGACCTCGACCAGATCTACGCGAACTGCCCCAAGTACATCCAAAAACGCCAGCCCGTCAGGGAACCCGCCGATCCGGCGCCACCCCTCCACGGCCGCGAGCTGAACGCCCACCAGCTCGACCTCGTCGCCCGGACCGACACCTTCTTCATCGCCACCGCCGACCAGCACGGCCATGCCGACGCCTCCCACCGCGGCGGCAACCCCGGATTCCTCCAGGCCCTCAGCCCCACACTCCTGCGCTGGCCCGACTACATCGGCAACGCCATGTTCGGCACCCTGGGCAACATCGAAGTCCAGCCCAAGGCCGGCCTCCTGCTGCCCGACTGGGCCACCGGCACCCTCCTCCAGCTCACCGGCACCGCCACCGTCGACTGGGACCCCGAACACGCCGCCGCCCTCCCCGGCGCCCAGCGCGTCGTCGAGTTCACCGTCCACCGCGTCGTCCAGACCGACCACGCCTCCCCCCTGCGCTGGACCACGCCCCAGTACTCCCGCTTCAACCCGCCCGCCCCCCGAGCCCCAGAAGGAGCAGCAGCGTGACCGTGAAGATCACCGTCGACATGAATCTGTGCGAGAGCCACGGCCAGTGCGTCTTCGCCGCTCCCGAGGTCTTCTCCTTCGACGACGACGACTACCTCGTCCACGACGCCGAGCCCGACCCCGCCCTGTACGGCAAGGTCACCCAGGCCGCCGCCGCCTGCCCCGTACGAGCCATCCTGGTCGAGGGGACGCCGTGAGCACCGCCCCCCGGAACATCGTCGTCGTCGGCGCGTCCCTGGCCGGCCTCCGCGGCGTCCAGGCGCTGCGCGCCGCCGGCTACCGGGGCCGCCTCACCCTCGTCGGCGCCGAACGCCACACGCCCTACGACCGCCCCCCGCTGTCCAAGGAGTTCCTGGCCGGCCGGGCCGGTCCCGCGGACGTCTCCCTCGGACCGACCGCCGACCTCGGCCTGACCGAGCTGTACGGGTACCGCGCCCTGCACCTCGACACCACCGCACGGGAGGTCCACCTCGACGACGGCTCCGTCCTGCCCTACGACGGACTCCTCATCGCCACGGGAGCCGGCGCCCGCCCCTGGGACGGCCCCCGCCCCCGTTCCGGCGTGCACGCCATCCGCACCATCGACGACGCACGGGCCCTCAGGGATGACCTGACCGCCGCACGGCGTCGTCTGCTCGTCGTCGGCGCCGGATTCATCGGCTGCGAGGTGGCCTCCGTCGCACGCGAGCTCGACCACGAGGTCACCCTCGTGTCGAGGGAACCGCTCCTGCTGCAGGAAGCCCTCGGCCATCAGGCCGCCGCGTTCCTCACCCAGCTCCACCACGACGCGGGCGTCGAGATACTTCCCAGCAGCACGGTCTCCGCGCTCCACGGCCACGAACGCGTCGAGGGCTCCACGGTCAACAGCACGTGGCGCATCGCCGCCGACACCGCACTCCTTGCCCTCGGAGACAGGCCCCACACCGATTGGCTCGCCACGTCGGGCCTGAACACCGACCGGGGCCTCGCCACCGACGCGTTCACCCGAGCCCTCGGGGCCGACGGCCGACCCGACCATCGCGTCGTCGCCGCCGGCGACATCACGCGCTTCCCCCACCCCCACGCGCCCGAACCCATCCACCTGGGCCACTGGAGCAACGCCGTCGAACAGGCCCGGACGGCCGCGCACAATCTGCTCAACCCCCGCGACCCCAGGGCCTACCGCCCCGTCGCCTCCTTCTGGACCACGCAGTACGGCGTCCGATTCCGCGCTGTCGGCCTGCCCCGCTACGCCGACCACGCCGAAGTCCGCGAACGCGACCCCGAGAACAAGCGCCTCGACATCGCCTACTACCGCGCGGGACGCCTGATCGGCGCCCTCACCGCCAACCGTGCCGCTCGGATCACCGCCTACCGGGCCGCCCTGGCCGAAGAGATCGCGCTGGCGGATCACGCGCGGGAGCCCCAGCACGCGCCATGACGCCACACCGCGCCGTCCCGCTGCGGCGGCCGGCCGCCGCCGAGGGCGGAGCGCGGCGGCTCCCCCGTACGCGGAGGGTGGGCGCTCAGTGGTCGCGGCCGGTGACGAGGTCCGCGTCCTGCGCGTACTCCCCCAGCACGACGACGCCGAACGCCGCCGTCACGAACACCTTCACGGCGCGTACCGCGGCTTTGACGCGATGGGGTCGATGGTGACCGGTGGCCGCGGTCGCGCCGTGCGCGGCGCCGGTCCTGCGGGGGTTCACGCTGGTTGCGCTCATGCCTCCATGGTGCTCCCGTCACCCGTTCGGGCGCGTCGGCCCGCAGAGGGAGCGGGGGGCCGGGCGGGTAGCCCTCCGGTACCGTCCGGGCGGGCGCCCGGTACCGCTCCGGGTGGGCCCGTCCCCTACGGGCGACCCCGACGCCTCCGCCCTCCCATCGGGGGCCCCGGCCGCCCTCCGGTTCGCCGGCGCCGCCCGCTGTGGCTACAATCGCCGCTCTGCCCGCCTCCCGCACCGTGGTACCGGCCCTTCGCCGCCGGCAGCCGGGGGAGCGCCGCCGACCGGACGGAAACCGGCCGACACCAACGGATACGACCTTCCCGAGCGGACCGCCCTGCTCCGACACCACCGGAGCGCGGTCCGCCGTCCTGTGTTGAAGAGCCGGAGGCATCACCGTGCCCGCGCACGCGAGCGACAGCGAACCCACCCACGACCCCCTGGCGCACGAGCGCGCCCATCTCGCCGCGTCCCGCGCCGCCCTGCGGGGGATGCGCGAGGACGTCCAGGCCCTCGACATCCGCGACGTGACCGCGAACTGGGTCAACGCCGCCGTCCTCCAGGCCCAGATCGACGACCGCGTCAAGGCGCTCGCCGACCTCGCCCACACCCCGCTGTTCTTCGGCCGCCTCGACTACCTGCGCGCCGTCGGCGGCGAGGCGGCCGAGGGCGCGGAGGGCGAGCGGTTCTACATCGGGCGCCGCCACGTCCACGACGCCGCCGGGGACCCGATGGTCATCGACTGGCGCGCCCCGGTCTCCCAGCCGTACTACCAGGCGTCCCGGAAGAACCCCCAAGACGTCGGGTTGCGCCGCCGGTTCGGCTACACCGGCGGCGAGTTGACCGCGTACGAGGACGAGCACCTGACCGACCCCGCCGAGGTGGAGCGGACCAGCCGGCTCCTCCAGGCGGAGATCGAACGGCCGCGCGTCGGCCCGATGCGCGACATCGTCGCCACCATCCAGCCCGAGCAGGACGAGATCGTCCGCAGCGGCCTCGGCGGCACGGTCTGCGTGCAGGGCGGGCCCGGCACCGGGAAGACCGCCGTCGGCCTGCACCGGGTGGCGTACCTCCTGTACGCGCACCGCGACCGGCTGGCCCGCACCGGCACCCTGGTCATCGGGCCGAACCGGTCCTTCCTCCACTACATCGAGCAGGTCCTGCCCGCCCTGGGCGAGTTGGCGGTCCAGCAGGCCACCGTCGACGACCTGGTGAGCGCGGGCGTCGAGGTCCGGGGCACGGACGACGCGGCCGCCGCCGTCGTCAAGGGCGACGCCCGGATGGCCGAGGTGCTGCGCCGCGCGCTCCGCTCGCACGTGACGGCCCCCGCCGAGCCCGTCGTCGTGGTGCGCGGCTCGCGCCGGTGGCGGGTGCCGGCGTACGAGGTCCAGGAGATGGTCGACGAGCTGCTGGCCCGCGACATGCGGTACGGGGCCGCGCACGAGGCGCTGCCGCAGCGGATCGCGCACGCCGTCCTCGTACGGATGGAGGAGGCGGGCGAGGCGCCCGACGACCGGGTGCAGAACGCGGTCGCCCGCACCCCGGCGGTCAAGGCCGCCGTCAAGGCGGTCTGGCCCGCCGTCGACCCGCAGAAGCTCGTGCTGCGGCTGCTCTCGGACGCGGAGTTCCTGGCCGCGCACGCCGAGGGGCTGCTGAGCGAGGACGAGCAGAAGCTGATCCGCTGGGCGAAGCCCGCCCGTGGCGTGCGGTCCGCCCGGTGGTCGGCGGCGGACGCCGTGCTGATCGACGAGGCGAACGACCTGGTGGCGCGGACGCACTCGCTCGGCCATGTGGTGCTCGACGAGGCGCAGGACCTGTCCCCGATGCAGTACCGGGCGGTCGGCCGCCGCTGCTCCACCGGTTCGGCCACCGTGCTGGGCGACCTCGCCCAGGGGACGACCCCGTGGTCCACGGAGAGCTGGGCGGAGGCGCTGCGCCACCTGGGCAAGCCGGACGCGGTGGTCGAGGAGCTGACCGCCGGTTTCCGCGTGCCGCGCGAGGTCATCGCGTATGCCTCCCGGCTGCTGCCCGTGATCTCGCCGGGGCTCGCGGCGGTGGAGTCGGTACGGGAGTCCCCCGGCTCCCTCGTGGTCCGGGAGGTGGCGGAGGGGCCCGAGGGCCTGGACGCGGCGGTCGTCGCCGCCTGCGCGGAATCGTTGCGCCACGCGGGGTCGGTGGGGCTGATCGCGGCCGACGCCCGGCTGCCGCGGTTGGGCGAGGCGCTGACGGCGGCGGGCCACGCGTATCTGGCGCCCGGCGAGGAGACGACCGCCGCGTCCCGGCTGACGCTGGTCCCGGCGTCGCTCGCCAAGGGGCTGGAGTACGACTACGTGGTGCTCGACGAGCCGGCGGCCGTGGTGGACGGCGAGCCGGACGAACGGACGGGGCTGCGGCGGCTGTACGTCGCCCTGACCCGCGCGGTCTCCGGACTCACGGTGCTCCACGCGGCGCCGTTGCCGGACGCGTTGCGCTGAGGGGCGGGGGTCGCGCGCCTGGGCGCGGGGATGGCGAGCCCCGGTACGGGGCTCGGATGGTGAGCTTTGGTGCGGGGCTCGGGTGGGGGGCACGGGCGCGGGGCCGGGCCCGTGAGCCGGAACACCGGGCTCGGGTCGGAACGGACCGCGACCGACCGACCGGCCGAGGTCCGGCGACCCGCCCTCGGTCGGCCCCCGTCCGAGCCCGCCCGGCCGGGGCGGGTCCCCGCCGCCCCGGCCGACCCGGTCCTCAGCCGTCCAGCGCCTCGCGCCACTCCCGTACGGCCGCCGCGTCCACCGGGGCCGACCAGCCCGCGGGCCGGGCCGCGCCGCCGATGTGGAACGCGTCGATGCCCGCCGCCCGCAGCTCGGGCAGGTGGTGCAGGTGGAGGCCGCCGCCGACGAGGATCCGCGGCTCGTAGCCCGGCTCCTGGTCGCGCGCGGCCTCCGCGACGAGGGTCGGGACACCGGCGTCCACCCCGTCCGGCGAGCCCGCCGTGAGGTACGCGTCGAGGCCGGGCAGGTCCGCGAGCTGCTTGCGCAGGGTGTCGCGGTCGGCGGCCCGGTCGATCGCGCGGTGGAACGTCCACCGGCAGCCGTCCAGCTCGGCGACGATCCGCTCGACGGCCACGAGGTCGGGGTGGCCGTCGGCGTCGAGGAAGCCGAGCACGAACTCGTCGGCGCCCTCCGCCCGCATCTCGCGGGCCTTGCCGACCAGCACCTCGACGTCGCCGGCGGCGAAGCCGTCCGCCACCCTGAGCATCACGCGCAGCGGGATGTCCACGGCGGAGCGGACCGCCGCGAAGGTCTCCCGTGACGGCGTCAGGCCGTCCGCGGCCATGTCGGTGACCAGCTCAAGGCGGTCAGCACCTCCGGCCTGGGCCGCGACCGCGTCCTCCGCGTCGAGAGCGATCACCTCCAGGACTGCACGGTTGCTCATGCTCTCCCCATTCCTCCAGAACGCAGCTATAGGTCTAGTCCAATGGCCAGCCTACGGGTCGGCCGACGGGCGGCCCAGCCCTCTATCTGAGCGCATGATCGCGATCTGGCGCGAACCCGCCCCCGCAGACGAGTGACACATCACGTGCACATGTGTCGCAGAACCGGTCACTCTCCGCTTCCGCGCCTTGCCTTTCATAGGGGCGGGGGGTATACATGAGGACAGGGCCAGATACCCCTAGGGGGTATAGAGCACCATCGAGGAGGACTCCGTGACCGCGCATTCCACCCCCACCGCCACCGCCGAGGCCGGGGAGGCCCCCCGCGCCTCCGCGGTCGAGCTGGCGATCGGCGGGATGACCTGTGCCTCGTGCGCGGCCCGTATCGAGAAGAAGCTCAACCGGATGGACGGCGTCGAGGCCACCGTCAACTACGCCACCGAGAAGGCCAAGGTCACCTACCGGGACGCCGATGTCTCCGTACAGGACCTGATCGCGACCGTCGAGGCCACCGGCTACACCGCCCGGCCACCCGCGCCACCCGCGTCACCCGCCGACTCCCCCTGCGGCGGCGGTGCGGACGCGGCGGCGGAGAGCGCGGACGACGGGCTCACCACCCTGCGCCAGCGCCTGGTCACCGCCGTCCTCCTCGCCGTCCCCGTGGTGGCGATGGCGATGGTCCCCGCGCTCCAGTTCGACCACTGGCAGTGGCTGAGCCTGACCCTGACCGCCCCCGTCGTCACGTACGCCGCCTGGCCGTTCCACCGCGCCGCCTGGACCAACGCGAAGCACGGCGCGGCGACGATGGACACGCTGATCTCGGTCGGCACGTCGGCCGCGTTCCTGTGGTCGGTGTGGGCCCTGTTCTTCGGGACCGCGGGCACGGCCGGGATGACGCACCCCTTCGAGCTGACCATCGCCCGCAGCGACGGCGCCGGGAACATCTACCTGGAGGCCGCCGCCGGGGTGACGGCGTTCATCCTCGCCGGGCGGTACTTCGAGGCCCGTTCCAAGCGGAAGGCCGGGGCGGCGCTGAAGGCGCTGCTGGAGCTGGGGGCGAAGGAGGTCACGGTCCTGCGCGACGGCGTCGAGACGACCGTCCCGACTGCCGCGCTGCGGGTCGGGGACCGGTTCGTGGTGCGCCCCGGCGAGAAGATCGCCACGGACGGGACCGTGGTGGAGGGCTCCTCCGCCGTGGACGCCTCGATGCTCAC